>VXNG01000042.1 GCA_009840695.1 Acidimicrobiaceae bacterium | reverse complement strand
CCCGACGATGACCGGCGTCTGCATGCGCCGGATGAACGTCTTGAGGTTGAGCGGATCGCCCGCGGAGGAGACGTGCTCGGCCGAGACGATCGTTCCCGAGATGACGAGCAGGTTGATGTCGGCGGCAATGGCGTGGGGGGCGAGTTCCTCGGCCCGTTGGGGCCTGACCCGGCCGGCGGTTCGCACCCCGGCGGCGGCGATCTCCGAAATGCGGGCGGCCACCAGCTCGGGCCGGACGGGCCGGGCGTACAGCTCCCGCAGGCGGGCCGTGGCCGCATCCAGCGGCGCGGCGGCCAGCTCGGCCAGGTCAGCGGTGGGGTCCTCGCAACGGGTCCAGATGCCCTCCAGGTCGAGCACTCCCACTCCTCCGAGCTCTCCCATCCGCACCGCGGTGGCCGGGCTGGTCACGCTGTCGGTCGCGGCGGCCAGCACCGGGATGTCGAAGCGGTAGGCGTCGATCTGCCAGGAGATGTCCACATCGGAGAGGTCGCGAGTGCGCCGGCTGGGGATGATGGCGATCTCGTCGAGCCGGTAGGCGCGGCGACCGGACTTGCCTAGCCCGATCTCGACCTCAGCCATCGAAGCTCCCCCGGCACTGCGACCTTCGTACGGGTTCGCTCATAGGGCTGGGAACCAAGAGACCGAGGCGCCGGAAGCCGGTCACCGGACGAGCCTACCCGGCGTCGACTCCCACGGTGGCAATCGACAGCAGCCGGCGCAGCACAGCCGCGGTCGCTCCCCAGACGGTGTCGCCGTGGAGCTCGAAGAAGGTCATGGCGCGATCCCCGCCGAAGGCTTCACCCAGCGACCAGATCTCCTCTCGCCATGCCTCGGAGCCGGTCAGCTCGGCCAGCGCGACGTGCAGCACCTGTTCCACCTCGACCGGGTCGGGCACCAGCTCAGGCCGCCGGTCGACGGTGGCCACGAACGGGCACACCAGCGACCGGGATCCGACGGTGACGAAGCTGTCGAGCCGGCCGATCCGGGCCACGCTGGCAGGATCCAGAGCGATCTCCTCGGTCGCCTCCCGCAGGGCGGTGGCCCACAAGTCGGCATCGCCCGGCTCGCGCCTGCCGCCGGGGAACGAGACTTCACCGGCGTGGTGCCGGAGGTGCCAGGAGCGTCTGGTGAGCACCACCCAGGGCTCTCTCTGATGCTCGTATAGCAGCACCAGCACCGCGGAGGGCGCCGACCCCGGCAGGGCCGTCGCCGGTGAGGGGACGAACCCGGGCGGGGTGTCGGTGACCGCCTGCAGCACCTGTTCCAGGCTCGGGCGGCGACGACGCTCCGGAAGCCCGGCCCAGGGCGGCGGTCCGCCCATCCGGGCATTGTCTGGACGGGGTATGTGCTGGGATCCGCCCCTTCCAGCCGGGGCCGGCGGCGGATCGAAGACCGCCGCGGTCGGTGTGGTCGAGTCGGTCAGGTTTCTTCGCCGCCCCCGGCCGCGGCCAGGTCACGGAGAAGCTCCCGCAGGCCACCGGTCTTGAGGTCGCTCATCACCCGGCCCGGCGGGGTCTCGCCCCGCTCCCACTCCTCCCAGTGGTCCAGCAGCTTGCGCGGGTCAGGGGCTGGCCGATCCATCTGACTGAGGCTACCGAGGCCGCCGGTTGCCGCCCCTCTCAGCGTGTGATCATCAAGGTGTAGGACCCGGTGCCGTAGCCCCCGACCTCCACATAGAGCGGGCCGGTGCTTGCAGCCCGCAAGTAGATGCGAGGCGCCAGCGACCCTCCCGAATCGTCGTCGTGGTCCAGCCACATTCCGTCGGCGTCATACAGAGTGACCGTCGGATCCTCCAACGTCCCCGGCTCCACGTACAGCTCGTAACGCTCGCTCTCGAGGGCATCGAACACGAAGAAGTCGATGTCGCCGCCATAGTGCAACATCCCCCGGACCGCCTCGCCCACCGCCGCCGCAGTGGCCCCCGCTGAGGAGTCGGCGTGGTCGTCCTCGACATCGGAAACGGCGATCGTCAACGTGTAAGAGCCAGAGCCGTAGCCGCCCACCTCCACATAGACAGAGCCCGCGCTCGGCGCCTCCCAGTACACAAGCGGCGCCAGCGCGCCTCCCGAGTCGTCGTCAAAGTCCAGCCACATTCCGTCGGCGTCATACAGAGTGACCGTCGGATCCTCCAACGTCCCCGGCTCCACGTACAGCTCGTAACGCTCGCTCTCGAGGGCATCGAACACGAAGAAGTCGATGTCGCCGCCATAGTGCAACATCCCCCGGACCGCCTCGCCCACCGCCGCCGCAGTGGCCCCCGCTGAGGAGTCGGCGTGGTCGTCCTCCACGTCGGAAACGGCGATCGCCAAGTTGTATGACCCGGTGCCGAAGCCTCCCACCTCCACATAGAACGGGCCCGTACCGTCCGCGGACCAGTACAGACGGGGTGCGAGCGCGCCTCCCGAGTCGTCGTCATAGTCCAGCCACATTCCGTCGGCGTCGTACAGCGCGACCGTCGGATCCTCCAACGTCCCCGGCTCCACGCTCAACTCATAGAACTCGCCCTCGACGGCATCGAACACGAAGAAGTCGACGTCGCCGTCGTATTCCAGCGACCCCCCGGCGGGTATGCCCACCACGGCGGCCGAGGTGGTCCTCTCCGGCGAGTTGGCATGATCGTCATCAACGCCGACCGGGGCCTCGGCGGGCGATGCCCCGTCGAAGTCGAGCTCGGGCAGGCATTCGAACATGCCGAGAGACAATTCAAAGAGCACTTCGAAGCTGGCTTCGGGGTCGCCGGTCAAGCCGTCCCAGTCCACTCCAGCCTGCCGTTCCCGCAGGCAGGCCTTCTCGCCGTCGCTCAAGTCCTCGAAATCCACACCGGAGTCCACGAGCATGAGCGAGATGAACGCGTCTCCCAGGCACCGCCCGAAGGCGCCCAGCAACGCAATCGCGCCTGAATCATCTGAGGACTCGACCATGCCAATCACGTCGATGTCGGCCATCGACTCCCGAAGGCAGGCCATCTCCTCGGCGCCGATCATGATCCCGGTTTCGGTCTGCATGGACCAGACCAGGCCGGACAGGACCACGTCGCGAGCGTGCTCTGGACCGATGCAGGCCAGTATCGACATGTCGTCATCGGTCGGGAAGTCATCGGAAGTGACAGGCCGGGCCAGCGCCCCGTCCAGGTCCGCCTCCCCCAACGACTCACGAATGCAGGCCTGAGCAGAGGCGCTCGAGTCGTCAAACACATCCGACCAGAGAAGCTCGCCGCTCGGGCCCTCGTCGGACGGGGCGGCGCCCTCCGACGGGTCGGGCGCGGTGGTCGCGCTCGTGCTCGACTCGTCCACCGCCGCGTCCCCGGGCTCGGGTTCAGCCGCCGAGGCGGTGGTCGTGGTCGGAGGAGTGTCCGATGTGGTCGTGGTCGGCAGGGCAGCCGAAGTCGTCACCGGCGAAGTCGCGGGTGCGGTAATCGGATCGTCCTCGCCGCATGCGGCCGTGATCAGCGCTAAGGCCAAGGCAGCAGCAATGACGGTCCGCGAACGGATGCGACGCGGCGTGTGTGGACTTGATTCGAACATGCTGTCTACTTGCCTCGACTCCGTGCGGTCTTTCACCCAGTCTCCCGCCCGTAGAAGAGGTTGCGACAATCCAGGTGGTGCTTGCATAATGTAAGCATGCCTCATGTGCTGGTGCGGAACGTTCCCGAAGAGATCCACGACAAGCTCACACAGCGTGCCCGAGCCGCAGGGACCTCTCTTCAGCGCTACCTGTCATCTGAGCTGACCAGGCTGGCCGAGACTCCGACCCTCGATGAGATCATCGCCCGGATCGAGCAGAACTCCAGCGGCCGTGTCGGATTCGCGCAGGCGGTCGACGACCTCGACGACATCAGAACCGAACGCGATCAGGTCCTGCATGACAGATTCGAGGCGTTGGCCGCACGAGAAGACAGAGGACCACGGCACTGATTGTCGTGGACGCCTCTGTACTGGCCAACTTTCTCGCCGAGGACGGGCGAGCCGGTCGTGTCGCCCGGACGGCAGTGAGCCGCGCCGAGGGGGTCTCGTTGCCGGACGTGGCCGATGTCGAGACGGCGGCAGTGCTCCGCAAGCGCTGGATCGCGAGGAGTCTCACGGACGAGCGCTTCGCCACGGCCCTGGCGACCTTGGCCGAGTTGCCGTTTCGGCGGTATCCAGCTTTGGCGATGCTGCATCGGGCGTACGAACTCCGAGCTACCGTGACCGTCTACGACTCCGTGTACGTCGCTTTGGCCGAGTCCCTGGGCTGCCCCCTCGTCACCGCCGACACCCGGCTGGCCCGAGCACCCGGTCCGCGCTGCAAGATCCAAATCCTGCGCTCTGGCTAAGACTCCAGCTAGCTGAGGGCGGCTCGCCTCAGTTCCTTCATTTGTTCGAAGAACTCGGGCTCGAAGGCATCGGGGGGATAGTGCCACGGGCACGCTCCCTGCGGCGGCACCGTGGTCATCCGCCACAGAGCGTCCGCTCCGGCCTCGACCAACTCCGGAGTGGGCTCGCCGCCGTCCTCCACGATGAACTCTTGGGCCAGAGTGGCCGCAGACGCGCGATCCCACCGCGGGTCTTCCGGCGGCGTGTTGCAAGCACGACTCAGGCGGGAAGCCCACACATCCTCGTCGATGGTGGCCCGCAGCCCGGTGGCCTCCCACCAGATCTCGCGGGTGCCGGACTCAAGCGGCGGCTCGACCCACCAGAACATCCTGTTGAACCGGGCCGTCACCGCAGCCAGCGCCTCGTCGGTCATGTGAGTGTCGAAGCCCGGAGGCGGGCCGCGCCCACCAAATGGCGGCGGTCCCGCGTCGAGGAACTCTCGGGGGACCCGGTCCCAGCACACGTTGGGTCCGTCGAGCCCGGTCCGCTGGACGATCATCAGCCAGAGGGTGCCGGACGCGCCGCGCAGGAACTGCTCTCGCCACTCCGGCGGCATGTCGGGCCGCAGGCCATCAGCCGCGGCGAACTCCTCGGCCAGAACCAGAGCAGCCTCGGGATCCCACACCGGCGAGTCCAGGTCGGGCCCGAGCGCGGTCTCGCAGATTCGATCCAGGCGGTCGGCCCAGACCTCCTCGTCCACCGTCAGTAGCAGCCCCGTCTGGTTGTACCAGATTTCGCGAACACCCCAAGCCAGCGGCGGCCGAACACGAACTTCGTCGACGGCGTCCAGGTCGTGAGAAGGCCCTGCCTCGCCGCTGCATCCGGTAGCCAGCAGCGCCAGCGCAACGACGGCTAGAGCCAACCTCGGGCAGCGGGTCGCCATCGGCGCCTCCCCTCGGAGCCGATCGTACCGAACCCTTCGGACTCCGCACGCGCAGGAGCCCGGGTCTGGGCCCGGGCTCCTGTGATTGTTAGCGGAAGGCGAACGGCTACATCATGCCGCCCATGCCTCCCATGCCGTCCATGCCGCCGCCGGGAGGTCCGGGCGGGGGCTTCTCCTCGGGCTTGTCGGCCACGAGCACCTCGGTGGTGAGCATCAGACCGGCGATGGACGCCGCGTTCTGCAGAGCAGCCCGGGTCACCTTCACCGGGTCGATCACGCCCGCTCCGATCAGGTCGACTATCTCGCCCGCGACCGCGTCGAAGCCCTCCGAGCCGGAGGCGGCCTCGACCTCGCGCACCACGATGGCGCCCTCGTGGCCGGCGTTCTCGGCGATCAGCCGGGTGGGCGCGGAGAGGGCCTCGCCGATGATGCGGGCCCCGGTGGCCTCGTCGCCACTGAGACCGGCCGCGACGTCGGCGACCGCAGCCCGGCTTCGCAGCAGCGCGGTGCCGCCGCCGGCGACGATGCCCTCGTCGATGGCGGCCCGGGTGGCCGAGATGGCGTCCTCGATGCGGTGCTTGGTCTCCTTGAGCTCCACCTCGGTGGCCGCTCCCACCTGAACCACGGCCACGCCGCCGGCCAGCTTGGCCAGCCGCTCCTGCAGCTTCTCGCGGTCCCAGTCCGAGTCGGTGTTCTCGATCTCGGCCTTGATCTGGTTGACCCGGCCCTCCACGTCGGCGCTGTCGCCGGCGCCCTCCACGACGGTGGTGTCGTCCTTGGTGATGACCACCTTGCGGGCCGAGCCCAGCAGCGACAGGTCCACCGAGTCGAGCTTCAGGCCGACCTCCTCGGCCACGACCTGGCCGCCGGTGAGAATGGCCATGTCCTGCAGCATCGCCTTGCGGCGCTCGCCGAAGCCCGGGGCCTTCACCGCGGCGGAGTTGAACGTGCCGCGGATCTTGTTGACCACCAGCGTGGCCAGAGCCTCGCCCTCGACGTCCTCGGCGATGATCAGCAGCGGCTTGCCCGTCTGCATGACCTTCTCGAGCACCGGCAGCAGGTCGGACACTGCGCTGATCTTGCCCTGGTTGAGCAGCACGTAGGGCTCCTCGAGCACCGCTTCCTGGCGCTCGGGGTCGGTCACGAAGTACGGCGACAGGTAGCCCTTGTCGAACTGCATGCCCTCAACGAAGTCGAGGTCCATGCCGAACGTGTTGCTCTCCTCGACGGTGATCACACCGTCCTTGCCGACCTTGTCGAACGCCTCGGCCAGCGTCTCGCCCACCTCGGCGTCGGCCGCGGAGATCGACGCCACCGACTGCACCTTCTCCTTGTCGGTCGACACCGGCACGGCCTGATCGGCCAGCGAGTCCACGGCCGCGGCCACGGCCGCCTCCATGCCCCGCTTGAGACCCATCGGGTTGGCGCCGGCGGCGACGTTGCGCAGCCCCTCGCGCACCAGGGCCTGGGCCAGCACGGTGGCGGTGGTGGTGCCGTCGCCGGCTATGTCGTTGGTCTTGGTGGCGACTTCCTTCACGAGCTGGGCGCCCATGTTCTCGAACTTGTCGTCGAGCTCCACCTCTCGGGCGATGGACACGCCGTCGTTGGTGATGGTCGGCGCGCCGAACTTCTTGTCCAGGACCACGTTGCGGCCCTTGGGGCCGAGGGTGACCTTCACCGCGTCGGCGAGCTTGTTGACGCCCGTCTCGAGGCCCCGGCGGGCCTCTTCATCGAACTTGAGTATCTTGGGCATCGGCTACCTCAGACGACCTTGGCGAGCACGTCGCGGGCGTTGAGGATCAGCAGGTCCTCGCCGTCGACGGTGATCTCGGTGCCGCCGTACTTCGAGTAGACGACGGTGTCGCCCACGCCGACGTCCATGGGGATGAGCTCACCGCTGTCGTCGGACCGGCGCCCGGGGCCGACCGCCAGGACCTCGCCCTGCTGGGGCTTCTCTTTGGCGGTGTCGGGGATGACGAGACCACTGGCGGTGGTCTCCTCGGCGTCGCCGGGCCGCACAACAATGCGGTCATCGAGTGGCTGCAGGTTCATGTGTCCTCCCGGACTCCTGTTCTTGTATTGCTTGTTCCTTGTGGCCGGGCCGGCCTGTGTAGCCTCGGCCACGACACGGGCATTGGCACTCTCCCGTGACGAGTGCCAACGATACGGCGCGCCATCGGGTGCCACAACGCGCGAGCAGAGGCGTTTCAGCCTTCCGGCAGGCCCAGTGAGGGGTCGGCGCCGACCGTGAGCTCCGAGGGACCGTCGGCCTGCCAACGCCACCAAGCCGCCGCGGCGACCATGGCGGCGTTGTCGGTGCACATGGCACGGCTCGGCAGGTATGCGACCAGCCCGTCGGCCGCGCACGCATCAAGCGTCAATTCCCGTAGCCGGCTGTTGGCCGCGACCCCTCCGGCCAGGCACAGGCCCCGGGCATTGTAGGCCGCCGCGGCCCTGCGAGCCTTGGCTACCAGCACGTCCGCCACGGCCTCCTGGAATGACGCGGCCACATCTTCGGTAGTGGAGTCGGGATGGCGACGGAGGTGGTTGATGACCGAGGTCTTGAGGCCGCTGAAAGAAAAGTTCCAGCCGTCGTGCAGCATCGCCCGGGGGAAGGCGATCGCGTCGCGGTCCCCCTGCCCGCTCAGCCTGTCGATCACGGGACCGCCCGGATAGCCGAGCCCCATGTAGCGGGCCACCTTGTCGAAGGCCTCGCCGGCGGCGTCATCAAGGGTTGCCCCCAGCACCCGGTAGCGCAGACGATCCTCCATCAGCACCAGCATGGTGTGGCCGCCGGACACGAGGATCACCACGACGGGCAACTCCAGACTCGGCTCATCGAGGAAGGCCGCGTGGAGATGGGCCTCCAGGTGATTAACGGCCACGAAGGGCACGTCCCACACCAGGGCCAGCGCCTTGGCCGCCGACACTCCGACCAGCAGGGCCCCCACCAGACCCGGGCCGGCCGTGGCCGCCACCGCGGCGATGTCCGAGTCCTCCAGAGCCGACTCCACCAGCGCCTGCGACATGACCGGCACGAACCGCTCCACGTGGGCCCGGCCGGCGACCTCGGGGACGACTCCCCCGTAGCGTGCATGCAGGTCGACCTGGCTGGACACCACCGACGAGAGAACCTGCTGCCCGCCGGCTACTACCGCCACAGCCGTCTCGTCACAGGAGGTCTCGATGCCCAGAATGGCATCGCCCCGAAGCCTGGCGCCGTTCTGCGATCCGTTCTTGGTGCTGCTTTCCATCGTCCTCTCCTACCGGCTCGGCGTCTGGGGCTGCGCATCGGGTCGGCGCATGTAGAGGGGCTGGATCTCGTCGGGCCGCACGAACTCCTCTCGCATGGCCAGGGCGTGAGCCAGCAGCACCAGCGACTCAGCCGAGGGGTGAGCGAAGCCCGGGTCGGCCAACTCCACGCCCCGCAACCCCTCGAACATCGATGCGTAGCGCACCGCTCCGTCCCCCACGACCAGCGTCTCCTCCTCGCTGGCCAGCATCTGCGACACGATGCGGTCGGGCAGGCCGACCTCGGGCTCGGTCATGCGCTGAACGCCGCCGGGTACGCATCCGTACCGGGCGTGGAACACCTCGCCGCGACGGGCGTCGATCATCGCCGCGATGGCGCGGCCGGTGTGGCGCAGCGGGTAGGCGACCAGGTCGAGGCTGGCGACCGCGACCATCGGGACTCGCAGGGCGTGTGCCATCGTGATCGCGGTGGTCACACCCACTCGAAGGCCGGTGTAGAGCCCCGGGCCGACATCGACCGCGACTGCGCCCAAGTCTCGCAGCGAGATGTCGGCGTGGGCGCAGGCCGCTTGGATCTGGGGCGCGAGCAGCTCGGCGTGGCGACGCTGGCGCGTGGCTTGGACCGAGGCTCGCACGCCCTCGTGGCCTCCGATGGCGCAGCCGACACGGCCGGTTGCCGACTCGATCCCGAGTATCAGCATGGCGGAGTCCAGCGCTCGAGAGCGGCCGTCAACCGATCGGCGCGGCGCTGCCATGACTCGCCGTGACCGCGCAGCTCGAAGCTTCGGTCGTTGTCCCCGGAACCGAAACGGATCTTCACCGACAGGTGTTCGGCGGGCAGAGCTGACGAGATGGTGTCGCCCCATTCCACGAGCGTCACCCCATCGTCGAGAAGCTCGGGCAGAGCCAGATCGCTCACCTCCTCGGGGTCATCGAAGCGATAGACGTCGAGATGGTTGACCACCAAGCGGCCCTCATACCGGTTGGCCAGCGTGAAGGTGGGGCTGGTGACGGGAGCGGTCACGCCCAGGGTCGCCGCGAAGCCCTGCACGAAGGCGGTCTTGCCCGCTCCGAGGTCGCCGACGAGCACCAGCACGTCTCCGGTGTCCACCACTGCCGCGACGGCCCCGCCGAGGGCTCTCGTCTCGTCAACGGCGGCCGTGCTACACGCGATCATCCGGGCCTTGAGAGGCCGAGCGCGCTGATCTCACCCCACAATCGTACCGAAGGCGCTATCTACAGCCTTGGCCACTGCGGCCACCGCCAGGAGCCGCACATCGTCGGTGTCCGCGGGCACTTCGCCAGTGGCGGCGGCCACCACCGCATCGCCGTCGGAGCGGGAGTGGGCGGGCACCAAGGCACGCGCCAGTCCGTCATGGCCGCCTTGGGCCACCCAGAAGCAGTCGAGCTTGGACAGCGACGCGTTGGTGACGACGGCGCACAGTGTGGTGTTGGTGAACGGATCGGCCCGGCCCTCCCACCGCTCGAACGTTCCGGCCGCGATTTCTTCAAGTAGCTGCTGCGATCCCGGCGGCGGGCTGCCCGCCGCGTTGAGGGCAACCACCCCGCTGACGACCAACTCGTCCCGGCGCACGGAGGCGATGCCCAACCCGCCCGGTTCGGCATTCTCGGTACCCAGCCATTTCGACACCGTGGCACCCGTGCCGGCTCCAACCGCTCCGAGCTCCGACCTGGCAGACCGGTTCGTTGCTGCATGCCTGCCCGCGGCGGAGTCGGGGCGGACGGCCGAGTCCCCCACACCGAGGTCGTACAGAGCCATGGCCACCACGATGGGCACCGGTCCATGTGGAGTGTCGAACCCTCGCCCCTCGACCTCGAGAACCTCCATTACCCCGTCGGCCGCGGCCAAACCGAAGGCGGAGCCCCCGGTGAGCACGACCGCATCCACGCAGTCGACCAGCCGTTCCGGCGCCAACAGCGCAAAATCTCGGGTAGCCGGGGCGCCGCCACGTACCTCTCCGGAGGCAGTCGTGCCGGGCGGCAGGACGATCACCGTGCACCCGGTGCGGGCCACCGGATCGGTCCAATGACCGATCTCCACTCCGGGGATTAGCAGGTCAACCGACACGCCCGAACCTATACGACGACCCGGGGCACCCGGGCCGAGATCGACGTGAGGACCTCGTACGCGATGGTGCCGAGCCGGGCAGCGATCTCGGTGGAGGTCATCTCCTCGGTGCCCTGACGGCCGATGAGCACGACTTCGTCACCGGGGACCACCTCGTCGACAATGGCTGGGGCGAGCGCAACCATGAGCTGGTCCATCGTCACGGTGCCCACGATCGGGCACCGCCGGCCCCGCACCAGCACCTCCACGCCGGCCGAGCCGCTGTCGCGGCGGATGCCGTCGGCGTAGCCGATGGCGACGGTGGCCACCCGCGTCGGCTCACCGGCTCGCCAATGCCTCCCATACGACACGGTCTCTCCGGGAGCGACGGTCCGCACCGCCGTAACCCGCGACACCAACTCGAGCGCGGGCTCCAACTCGACGATGCCCTTCAGCGCCGGCGAGGGCGGGACGCCGTAGATGGAGATGCCGGCCCGGACCATGTCCCGGCGAGCGTCGGGATGGGCCAGCAGTCCGGCCGAGTTCGCTGCATGCACAACATCAGCGCTCACGCCGCTTGCTCCTAGCTGGGCTATCGCGGCATCGAACCGCCGCAGCTGCTCGGCTGTGAACGGATCGTCCGGTTCGTCAGCGACGGCGAAGTGGGTCCACACCCCCTCGAGACGCAGCCGGGGTCCGGCCTCTCTGAGAGCTTCGACCATCGCCCCGAGCTCACCCGGCAGGGCGCCCATGCGGTGCATGCCGGTGTCAACTTTGAGGTGGACGGACCGCGCGGGTCCGCCCGCGGCGGCCAGCGCCCGGATACCTGAGACTGACGCCACCGTGAACCGGACCCGGCTCGAGCATCGCCCCGAGGCGCTGGCCACGAGCCCGGGATCGGCCTCCGCCAGAATGAGCACGGGCGCATCGCTGCCGACGCTGTCAGCCGTCTCGGCCACCTCCAATGCCTCGCGAATCGTGGCCACAG
>VXNG01000166.1 GCA_009840695.1 Acidimicrobiaceae bacterium | reverse complement strand
CGCCGCCCATGACCGTGAAGTCCTGGGCGAACACGAAGACCTTGCGGCCGTCGATGGTCCCCCAGCCGGTGATCACGCCGTCGGTGTAGGGACGGTCGTCGAGTCCGGCCTCGTGGGCCCGGTGCCGGGCCAGCATGTCGAGCTCGTGGAACGATCCGGCATCGAGCAGATAGTCGAGCCGTTCCCGGGCCAGCAGCTTGCCCTTGTCGTGCTGGCGCTTCACCGCCCGCTCGGGACCGGCGGCGAGCGCCTCGGACTTTCGGGTCCTCAGATCCTCGAGCTTGTCGTTCATGGGCGTATCAGCCACGATCCCGAAGGCTACCGGCACGTTCTAGGAGGCGAGAGCCGGGCCGCACCGCGAACGGACCCGATTCGTCGATCAGGGATCCAGGAGCTATCTGTTGCTCCGCTCCGGTGCCGGACCGGACCGGGGTTGGACGAGGGCGGTGCTCGTTCCGTCTGCGGAGTCGCGTCCGGGCTGGTTGTGCCGATTCTCGGCGCTTCGCAGCGCAGCCGAGCAGTTTCAGGACCCGGTCGAGCAACTGGCACACTTGAACGGCAGGAGCGGCACGAGCCCATCGACTCATCCACCGGCGGTGATCTGGGCGGGTCCGTCGCGTTCATTGCGGGCGCTTCTCAGTGCAGCCCTTGCAGACGCGGGACCGGAACGCGTTCGCGGGCCGGCGTGGTCGGTTGCTGCGCGCGCGGCCGGGTGCGGGCCGACGGGGGGCGCCGACGCTTCGAGGCTGTTGTGGTCGCTCGGTCCGAACAGGACTGGCGGGTCGGGCGCTCGGGCGGGTCCGTAGTGGATGTGGTCGGGCGGGTGCAGTGTGTGGTTGCCGTCGGGGCTCTTGTAGATCCGCCAGCCATCGTGGTGGATTCTGTGGTGGCAGGTCCAGCAGGCCGGCACGAGGTTGTCGAGTTTGGTGGGTCCGCCTTGTGACACCGGCTCGATGTGGTGAGCCTGGCATATGCCCGGATCAGCGCCGCAGTGGAAGCAGCCTCCGTAGCGGGCGATGAGCAACTGCCATTGGGCGTCCGTGACGCGGCGTGTGGGCTCGGTGCGCCAGATGGGCTTGCCCTTGCGGCTATAGAGCACGCCGGTGAGCTTGGCGTTGCAGGAGAGCTCCTCGAAGACTGCGGCCGGCAGCCGGTGGCCTTCTGGGGTCTCGGCCACGAGCTTGCCGGTGGCGTCGTCGAGGTGGGCGACCACGCAGATGTCGGCGAAGGGCTTGCCGCGGCCGGCCGCGCCGGCGGTGAGGTTGTCGAGCGCGTCGGCCATGCACTGGTCGAAGCTGCGCCGGTCAGCGCCGCCGTTCTTGGCCGCCGTCTTGTCGGCGTCGTACATGCGGCTGGCGTCGGCTCGCAGGCGGGTGGCGATGCGTTTGCCCGTGACCGGGTCGAACCGGCCGTGCAGGTGCACCATCCCGTCGTCGCCGTCCCAGACGCGCACACAACGCCTCGCCCGCTGGCGGGCATGCTCAGACGCACCGCCGTCGTCTTGGCGCTCAACCGTCCAACGGCGGGCCTCTTTGGTGAACTGCTCGGGCCGCAGCGACTCCGCCTTGGCCAACAACTCAGAGTCGGACTCGACATCGGCTGCGCTGGTCCCCTCGACCGCCTCGGCGAGGCGCCTGGCGTTGGCTGCCGGCACCCGCCCCGACTCGACAGCGTCACGCAGCTTCGGCGCCTTCCGCAGCGCCTCGGCCGTCTTGACCTGGCTCCGGGCCTCCTGACGCGACAACCCGGCTGCACCGGCGAGTACCTCAGCGCCGCCGTCGCCGTGTCGCTCGCTGCCGGCGATGCTGGCCGCGCCTGCGACCTGGAACGCAGAATTGATCCCGGCGATCGCTTTGGACACCGCCAGCGCTTCACGAATCTCCACGCACGGCACCGAGCCCTCGTTCACCAGCGCCAGCATCTCCCTGGCAGCGGCCTCAGCCCGTCGAGCGGCTTCAATCAGCATGAACACATAATGCCATAGGGGTACGACATTTGTCAAGCATTTACAATATTTATCATGATTTTACACTGAGATTGATCGATCCGGAATCGACGCCCTAGATGGTGTCGCAGCAGCGCGGTATCTTCCCCCGCCGTGAGCGAGCATGCGGCGGGCCAGACCCCAAACGGGACGGACATTGCCTGCCGGTGGCGGCTGAACCGGGCCGGGATCATCAACGTGTACCAGTACGGCAACGAGGTGCTGCACTTCGCGGACGGCCGGCTGCTGCTGCGCGGCGTGAACGGCTCGGGCAAGTCGACGGCGATGAACATGCTGCTGCCGTTCCTGCTGACCACGCGGGAGGGCCGCATCGACGCCGCAGGAGAGCAGAGCGGGATCCTCAAGTCCTGGATGCTCAGCGGGCGCGACGACGCCCAGCCCGCGGGCTACCTGTGGATCGAGTTCGAGCGACGGGGCGAGTTCCTGGTCTGCGGCTGCGGGATCAAAGCCAACCGGCAGTCCGAGCGGGTCAACACCTGGTGGTTCCTGACCTCCAAGCGCCCGGGGATCGACCTGGACCTGGTCTCGGGGGGAGTCGCGCTGTCGTCAGAGGCTCTGCGGGCTGCCCTTGACGGCGACGAGGTGTTCAGCGAGCGCCATCGCCGCGACTACCGGCGCGCGGTGGAGCAGCACCTTTTCGGCGGCGCGTCCATCGAGCAGCACATCAGCCTGCTCAACAAGGTCCGCAGCCCACGGGTCGGCGACCGCATCGACGTTGACCTGCGGAACTATCTGGTGGACGCGCTGCCCCAGATCTCCGAGCGGGCGCTGACCGATGCCGCGCGGCCCCTCGACGACCTCGAAGAGCACCGTCGCAGCGTCGCTGCTCTGGCACAGACCCTCGACGCCGTCCGGGGCCTTCTCGACGTCTACGGGTCCTACTGTCTAAGCGACCTGCGACGACGGATCGACGAGGGCCGCCGGCGCCTCACCGCCCGGCGCAACTGCGGCCGCGACGAGCAGAAACGGCGACGGGCCGCAGAGACCGCCGAGGCCGAGATAGCCCGGCTCGACGCCGAGCTGGACGGCCTCGGAGGTGACGAGCGGCGACTGCGCCGCGAGATCGAGGCGCTTCGCAGGTCGCAGGCATATGAGCGGGGCCAACAACTTGAAGACCTCCGCAAGTTCGTGCACGACTTGGCCAAGCAGTGCGAGGCGGCAACCGGCCGGGTCCAGACCGCAGAGAAGCGAGCGTCCGCGGATGCCGGCGAATTGGACCGGGCCGAGCGGACCGCCCGCAGAGACCGCGACGCTCTCAACGCCGAGCTGGCCGCGGCGGGCGAGCTGGCGCAACGCTGCCGCCTGGATCGACGACCGCCGGGCCCGGTCGCGCCGGCCGAGGCCGGCGCAAGCGACCGTGGCCCTTCCGACACAGCGCCCTTCGACCCCCGCCCCGTCGAACAGAGGCTGGACGCCGTCGCCGCGGCGGTCGCGCGTCGCCGCACCGACACCGAGCACATGCATGACGCGCTGAGCGCCGAGCAGGCCGCCGAACGAAGGCTGGAGCAGTCGGAGTCGGCGCACAGACAGGCAGCGACGGCGGCCGATCAGGCTTCGGAGCGGCTGGCCGAGAATACCCGGCTCCTGGATGCCGCCAGGAGAGAATGGGCCGAAGCGATCGTGCAGTGGGCGGAAGCGACCCGCATTCTCATCGAGTCGGCGGGTCTCGACGCGCCCGTCACCGCGGCGGTGGCGCAACCCGGATCCGGGTCCGGCGCCAGCGACGAAGACGCCGCAACCCACAACCCGGATGACCTGCGGGCCCGCCTGCACGCCGAGACCGAAGCCCTGGTCGACCTCTGGCTCCGCGCCGCAGGCGACGTCGAGGCCAGACTCGCCCGCGAGCTGGAGGCCGAGCAGGAAGCCCAGAATCTCGTGGACGAGCTGGCGTTGCGGACCGAGCCCACCGCGCCGCGCCTCGACTGGCAGAGCGAAGCCGACTACTGCCTGGCCGACCTAGTCGACTTCGCGCCCGGTCTCGACGACTCCCAGCGCGCCGGGCTCGAGGCAGCGCTGCAGTCTTCCGGGCTTCTGTCGGCTCGGCCTGCCGATGAAGCGGTCGAACTGGAGGTCGGTGACTTGGCCGCCGTCGCGTCCCCCGGGGTGGCCAACCCGCTGAGCGAACTCCTCATCGTCACGGTCCCGCCGAGACTCGAAGGCCAGGTGGACGAGGGCTCGATCCGCAAGCTGCTGGAATCGATCTCCTATAGCCCGTCGTCCGGTGCGACCGCGCTTGCGACCCTCGGCGGCGCCTTCAAGGTGGGATCGCTGCGCGGCCTCCACAGCAAGGAGCGGGCCGAGCACATCGGCTCGACGGCCAGACGGGCCGCCCTCAAGCAGGCCCGCGCCGAGGCGAGGACACGGCTGGACGAGGCGACGGACGCGGTCCGGCTGAGCCGCGACGAGCTCGCCAGCCATCGGGAGTCACAGCGGTCGGCGCAGCGGCAGCGCTCGATCCTGCCGACCACCGAGCCGATCCTCAGCGCACGGGCCGCCGTCGACGCAGCCACCGCCGCCCTAGATGAAGCGGTTGCCCGTCGAAGCGACGCGGCCCAGACAGCGGCCGAGGCGGAGCGGGCCCTGGCGAACGCCTCCGACGCCCTGCAGCGCACCGCCACCACGCTGTCGCTGCCCCAGGACAGCCAGGGACTCGCGGCCTTCGAACGTGACCTAGCCGAAACCGATTCGACGCTCCAGCAGTGCCGATCGCTGCTCGGTGCCCTGGGGCGGTCATTGCAGGATGAGCACCGCTGGTTCGGCCGCTGGCGTGACGCGGTCGAAGCGCTCGAAGCTGAGCGCGCCGAGCTTCGACGGCGCCAGTCGACACACGACGACGAGCAGGCCACCCTGGCAACCTTGGAGGACAGCATCGGCGCGGAGTACGCCGAGGTAGTCGCCGACCTGGATCGTTGCGGAGCCGAACTAGACGCCGTGGAAGCCAAGGCGCCGGAGGTTCGGGCGGAGCGAGACGCCGCCTTCGTGCACAAGGCTGAGGCGCAAGCCGAGGCTACCGCAGCCGGCGAGCGCCGAGAAAAGGCCGAGCAAGACTGCGAAGTGACCAGAGTCTCGCTCGACAAGGCCTTGGCGACGCCCGGGTACCTCGCCGCGGCGCGGGTCCGCGCCGACACCGAGCACGCGGAAGACGCCGTCGTTGCCGCCGCTGCGGGCTCGGCGGGACTCCAGGAGATGGTCGACGCTCTCAGCCCGCTCGTGCCGCCGGACTTGGCCGAGGTGCAGCCCGACAGCGTGTACCAGTCGCTGCAGCGGCGGCGCGATGTCCTCGGAGCGAATTGGGACGCCGAGGCCCGCCAGCCAGATCCGGCGATGCCGCTTGTGGTAGAAGTGACCGGCCCGTCGGGCAGAGCGACGCTGGCGGACTCGGTCATGGCCGTGTCGCAGCAACACCAGCAGGTCGCCGGCCTGCTCAGCCGCAAACAGGACGACGCCTTGCGCGAGCTGCTGCAGGGCCTGATCGCGTCCGAGATCGCTGGGCGGATCTTCGGTGCCGAGCGGCTCGTCGAGCACATTAACCGGCGACTCGGCGAGGTCGCCACCGCGCACCGGGTCGGCGTGCGGCTCAGGTGGCGCCGCTCGCGTGAACTCGACGATGCCACCAGGCGCATGGTGGAGCTGTTGGCGAAGAGGCCCGACCTGCGCACCCCCGACGAGGACCACGAACTGCGCCGGGCCCTGTCGCAACGGCTCGACGATGCCAGAGCCGAGCAGCCCGATGTCCCCTACCGCCAGCTCATCGCCGACACCCTCGACTACAAGAACTGGCACGACATGGCCGTGATGGTGCGCAAGGGCAGCCAGGAGACCAGGCTGAGCCGGTCCACGCCGCTGTCGGAGGGCGAGAAGAAGCTGGCTACCTACCTGCCATTGTTCGCGGCCGCGTCAGCGTCCTGCGACGCGCTGGCCGAGCAACAGGCCGCGCCAGGCGAGAAGCCTGGCATCGCCCGCTTCGTTCTGCTCGACGACGCGTTCGCGAAGGTGTCCGAAGACAATCACGCCGCGCTGTTCGGCCTGCTCGTCCAACTCGAGCTCGACTTCATCGCCACCAGCGAGCGGCTGTGGGGAACCCACAAGACCGTCCCCGCGCTGGCTGTGACCGAGGTGATCCGCGACGCGACGCTCAGCACGATCCTGCTCGAGCACTACCGGTGGGACGGCAACACCCTGGAGCGCGAGGACGTGTCGTGACCGGCGAGGCCGCCGACCGCGCCACAGCCGGCCCGACCGGCGTGGACCCCGACGACACGCGACTGCTGTTCCGGTATCTCGGCGGCGACGAATGGCGGGAGTACCGAGCGATCCTGCAGATCTTCGCCGACACTTTCTTCGCCGAGTTCACTCCCGAGGACGTGGCCTCTCGCACCCTCATCGAAGTCGACGTGGCGCGCGATCGCCTTCAGAGCCTCCGGCGCTGGGGGAATCTGACCGTGTCGTCGTCGGTGGGCAGCCCCGCCAGCATCGAGGACTACTACCGGCAGCACAATCGCTATCTCATCACCCGCTCGGGCCAGGAGGTCTTCGAGGTGGTGGAGCGGGTGCTGGCCGCGGCCGACGAGATCGTCGACCCGCAAGCGGGACGCCTCCGGGATTTGCGCCGCGCCCTCGATTCCGTCAACGAGCAGGCTGATGCCGGGATCGACCCGGCATCCGACGACCTCGCCGACACGGTCCGCGCGGTGTTCGACATACACGAACGCTTCACCAGCGAGCTGACCAGGTTCTTCGCCCAGCTCAACGAATGGCAGAACCGCTACGACCTCACCCCTGAGGATGTCCATGTGTTCGCCAGCGTGCTGGTGGACTACGTGAGCGAGCAGCTAAGCGAGATCGAGCGCACGGCGCGGCCCATCGGGCGCAGTGTCGAACGATTGCTAGCCCGTCTCGAAGAACTGCTGCCTGCGTTGCGCTCGGGACTCGCGGCCCGGGTCGAAGAGGCCGGGCTGGGCGACAGCGTCACGGTACGCAGCCTTAAGGGCGCCACCGAGCAGGACTGGCGACACCTCGCGGCGTGGTTCGTCGCGGGGTCGGGGCGGCCGTCCCGCCTCGATCAGCATGCCGGTCAGGCGCTGGCTGCAGTGCGCACTCTCACCACCAACGTCAGCCGTCTGGCCCGCCTGGGCGCCGGTACTGCGTCGAAACGCTCGGACTTCGTGAGGCTGGCCGGCTTCTTCGACCGTGCGTTCACGGTAGAGCAAGCCCATGAGCTCGCAGACGCCGCGTTCGGGCTCGGATCGTGCCGCCGCCTCGGGACGCTGTCGTCGGACGTGGACGACCCGGATCCCGCCGTCACGCCATGGAGAGACGCGGCCCGGGCGTCTGTGCCGGTGTCGCTGCGAGAACGCGGCGACATCTCGACGCGCGGCGGCACGTCGCCGATCCGGGACCGGCGCGCCGAACTCGACGAACTCAAGCAGCGCCGCGCCCGGGAGCGGGTGGCGAGGGAGCGCACCGCCGCCGAACTCCTGTCGTGCGCAGACGACGCCGGCCTGATCGACGGGACAGCACTGTCGGAGCAGGCCTTCGCGATGCTGCGCGACCTGATCAGCCGCTCAAGCCACGGGGCCAAGCCCGGCGCCGAGGTCCGTCGCGCCGCCGACAGCGGGGTCTGCTGCGTCGTCCGCCGCGCCAGCGGCGCCCGCACAGTCGTGGAGTCACCCGAGGGCCGCCTAGTAATGCACGGCCTGATCGTCACGATCCTGCCCCTGGTCGAGAGTGGCGCGTCCGCATGACTACCGGGCCCGGAAGCGGTCGCGCCGGCCTGGAGGCCTCGACCCACTCCTCGGCGCGACCTGCGAGCGAGCCGCCCCCTGAGATCGCACTGGACCTGCGAGCGGCCGCCCGGCACCTCGTCGTGCATCCGATGGTCGCGGCCGAGCAGGAGCCCGAGATGTTCCGTCTGATACGCAGACACGAGGCCCAACTCGACCGGTGGTTCACCCAGCGCTTCGGCTACCGGCTCCAAGTGTCGGCCGACACGGCCCGGCTGTTCAAGTCGTCGACGATCGCCGGTAGGCGCCCGCTACACACCGAAGCTGCCAGCGCCCGGCCCTTCGCCCAACGGGAGTACACGATGCTGGCGCTAACGCTCGCCGCGATGGCTGCGGGGCCCGAGGTGATCAGCCTACGCGACCTGATTCAAGAGATCCGCTCGGCTGCAGCCGACGCCGCAGTGACGCTCAGCGAAACACCCTCAGACCGGAGGGCCCTGGTAACCGCGCTGCGGTGGCTGATCGGCTGGGGCATGGTTGCAGAGGTGCACGCCCGCATCGACAGCTATGCCTCCGACGGAACCGCCGATGCCGTGCTCCGGGTCAGACCCGACCGGGTGGCGTTGCTGGCCCTGCCGGTGCTGGCACGGTCCGAGACGACAGAGCAGCTGCTTGAGCGCTCCGAGCAGAGGAGGGCGTCGAGGCCCTGGATGCGGTCCATGCTGCTGGAGGAGCCGGTGGTGTACCGCAGCGACCTCACCGACGACGAGTGGTCCGAGTTGCGGCGCCGCCTCGGTGAGGAGCGGGACATATTCGACGAGATGTTCGGGTTGAGCATCGAGGCCCGAGCCGAGGGGCTCGCGGCCATCGATCCAGAGGGGGGCCTCACCGACAGCCGCTTCCCCGCAGGGGGCACCGTTCGCCAGGCCGCGCTGCTGCTGATCGACTGTCTAGTCGCGGCCGACCGCAACCCCGTCGAACGCAGCGCAGTGGTGGCTGCGATCACCGATCTGGCCGAGGTCCACCGGGTTCGGAGCCGTCACTGGGGGCAGATCGCCGAGAACCCCGAACTCCTCGCTGACGATGTCCTCGAACTGCTCCAGGACCATCGACTGGTGCAGGTGTCCGGCGAGTGGATCGAGTTGCTCCCAGCGGCCTGGCGCTACGCGGTTGACGTCCGCATCGAACAGGGTTCCTTTCTGTGACGGCCCACACCACGGAACCCGCGCCCGTCCCACAATCACTGTGTGAGCCAGGTCTGCGGCCTCTGTGGGCCTCAGTACGCGCCCGTCTCGACAGCCGCGGACCCGATCATCGCGGCTCCATGCGCCGGCCGGACCTCGACCCAGTGAGCGAACTGACCTTGCGGTCCCTCCTCGGACACGCCTACAAGCGGCTCGACCTCGGTCGCCTCGAAGATGTGCTCGTCGAGCGTCTGATCGGCCGCGACCTGGACGAAGCGCTCTCTCGGCTGGGCCATCCCGCTTCGAAGGAGGCCGCCCAGCGCCGCACGGCCCGAACCCGGTCGGCCGCGGCCCGATCGGCGCTACACGACGCTGTAGAGCCGTGGCCGGAGCCGTGGGCTCAAGAATGGGCCGAATCGGTCATCCGAGCCGGTCTCCACGGCGGCCTCGACGCTGATGACGTCACGACTGTCGCGCACGATGTGCGGCGGCTACTCGACTACTTGGATCAACGCGCCGCACCGCGAACCCCGCCTGCTCCCCGTTCAGTCATCAGCCCCGACCTCGAGGGCTTCCCCGGACCACCGACTGACGACCGGCCCGATGGAGTCGATGCGACGGGCGAGGTCGCGTCACCGTTCGTCAGCCGCACCGACCTGGCCGCCGTGTTGTTCGGCTCGGCCCACGCCCTGGACCCGGGCCTTCGGCTAACCGCCTTCGTGACGCGAGCCCTGCGCCTGCATGTCGGCGAGGACCTAGCTGGACGAGAGCTATGGGAGGCGGCCGGCGTTCAGGCGGATCGGGTGTCCGCGCCGGCACTGGTATGGGCCGTCCCGGCCACCGGCCGCTCAGCGCTCGCGGAACTCCTGCGCGGCTCAGCAGACGGAGGGCTTCCCCTCCACACAAGCCTCCTGGCCCTGCAGCAACATCCCGTGTCGGTTCCCGCCGATACCCAGGTACTGGCAGTGGAGAACCCCAGGCTCGTGGAAGCAGCCGCCGAGCGAGGCCTGGTGGGCTGTGTGGTTGCCACCAACGGCAACCCCGCGACGGCCGTCACCACCCTGCTGGACCAGATGCGCGCCAGCGGCGCGACAGTGTGGTACCACGGCGACTTCGACGCGGCCGGCATCGCCATCTGCCGTCGAATGCACGACTCGCGGTGCAGGCCGTGGATGATGGCTGCCCGTGACTACCGCAGCGCCATCGACAAAGCCACCAAGGGTGGGGTGCGCCTGGAGAAGGACCCCAAGGCCTGCGGGCCCACGCCCTGGGATCCGTCTCTGGAGCAGGTGTTCGACACCCGGAGGCTCATGGTGCACGAGGAGTTCGTGCTTGACGAGGTCCTCACAGGATTCGCTCACATGACGGTCGGGACTAGCGTCAGGCGGCAATGACCGCCACCCAAGCCCGGGCCCGGCTGCCGTGAGTGTCGGCGCTCCCTACCTGGAACCCGGCAGGATCGGTTCGCTCGCTCTGCGGAACCGGTTGGTCAGGGCGTCGACATCGGAGACGATGGCCGCGCCCGACGGCTCGGGAACTCCGGAACTGGCGAAGCTGTACGGCAAGCTGGCCGCCGGGGGAGCAGGGTTGATCCTCACGGGGCACGTCTACGTGGAGCGGCGCGGCCAAGCCAGCGCAAACCAGCCGGGCCTGTACGACGACCGGCTCGTCGAGTCGATGGTCCAGATAACCGACGCGGTGCATGCCGCCGGGGGCCGGATCTTCGCGGAGATCGGCCACGCCGGAAGCCAGACGACACTGCCCGAGGTCGGGCCGATCGCGCCGTCGCCGACGGCCAACGAGATGTACGGGCTGCAGCCGCGCGAGGCCACATCCGGTGACATCGCCGCCGTGATCGCCGCATTCGGCCACGCGGCGCGGCGGGCGAGACAAGCCGGGTTCGACGGGGTCCACATCCACGGCGGCAACGGCTACCTGATCTCGGAGTTCTCCTCCCCCATCACCAACGTGCGCACCGACGAGTGGGGCGGCGACGCCGAGCGCCGCGGCCGGTTCGTGCTGGCGGTGTACGACGCCGTGCGGGGCGCGGTGGGAGACGACTACTGCGTGACGGCCCGCATCGGGATCGGCGACTCCATTGCGGGAGGGCTCGAGGTCCCCGAGAGCGTGGAGCGGGTGCGTCTCCTGGCCGAGCGGGGGCTGGACGCCGTGGAAGTGTCCTACGGCATCATGAAGAGCTATCTCGAGAACATCCGCACCTATGTCGCGGTCGGTCCTGCCCAGGCGGCCCGCAACGGCCTCGTGCAGCGACTGGTGAAGCCCGAGGGACCGGAGGCCTACTACCGGCACTTCGCCCGGGCCGTGAAGGAGGCGGTGGACATTCCGGTGATCCTCGTCGGGGGGATCCGGACCACCCAGACGATGTCGGACCTCCTCCAATCGGGCGATGCCGACTTCCTGGCCATGTCCCGGCCGTTCATACGCGAGCCCGATCTCGCCAACAAGCTGGCCGCCGGGCGAACCGGCACCGTCGAGTGCGTGTCTTGCAACATGTGCCTCGTCCACGACGGCTTCGATCCGCTCCGCTGCTGGCGCACCAGTCCCGCCGCGGTGGCCGCCCACATCTACACCCACCACATCCGCGGCCGGCTCACCAGGAGGCCGAGCGGGTAGGCATACGAATCCGGCCCATACGGGCGAGGCCGTGGCCCGAGCGGCCCGTGAGCGAAGCGAACAGGAGCGGGAGACACGCGATCCAGCGGGTAGGACTGACACCGACGTGCGGCTCGTAGCCTCGGTGCGTGCCG
>VXNG01000191.1 GCA_009840695.1 Acidimicrobiaceae bacterium | reverse complement strand
GAACGATCCCCGGTTCGTGGGCGGCCATCCGATGGCCGGCAGCGAGCAGGACGGCCTGGACGGTGCTCACCCCGACCTGTTCCGCGATTCGGTCTGGGTGCTCACGCCCACCGCGATCACCGACGACGCGGCTCTGGCCCAGGTGCGCGAGGTCGTCTCGCAGCTGGGGGCCCAGCCAATCGCTCTCGCGCCGGAGCGTCACGACGCGCTGGTGGCGGTGGTCTCCCACGTGCCGCACCTCACCGCGGCTGTCTTGATGCGCATCGCCGAGGGGCGCTCGAACGAGCACCGCGCCCTGCTGCGCCTCGCGGCCGGCGGCTTCCGTGACATGACTCGGGTGGCCGCGGGCCACCCCGCCATCTGGCCCGAGATCTGCGTCGAGAACCGGACCGCCATCACCGACGTCCTCGACGAGTTGCTGGACGAGTTGGTCGAGATGCGTCTGATCGTCTCCGGTGGGGACCGCGCGGAGCTGCTGGCCCGGCTGGAGGCAGCTCGCGAGAGCCGGCGAAGCCTGTCCACCGGAGCACCCGAGCCCTCGCGTCTGACCGAGGTACGGATCGCGATCCGTGACCAGAAGGGGGAGCTGGCCAGGATCACAACCCTTGCTGCCGATCTCGACGTGAACATCTACGACCTTGAGATAGCCCACTCCGCGGAAGGAGCGCGCGGTGTGGTGCTGGCTCTGGTCGGCAGCGACACGGCCGAGCAGTTCGCGCGGAGCCTGGCCGACGCCGGGTATCGCCCGTCACTCAACCCGCTCGGATGAGAGAGCAACCGCCCCCGGTTCTGGACATCACCCCGCTGGAGTTCCCGCCGGACGCGACGGTGAGCCTGCCGGGCTCCAAGAGCATCACGAACCGGGCTCTGGTGTGCGCCGCGCTGGCTCCGGGCGAGACCACGTTAAAGGGTGCTCTCTTCGCAGACGACACGGATGCCATGGTCACCGCAGTCAGGACGCTGGGTGCTGAGGTCCGCTGCATTCCCGGCGAGGCGCTGATACGGATCGGGGGGACCGCGGGGGTCGTCGGCACGGCCGCGGGCGCGGTGATCGACGCCCGCATGTCGGGCACAACGGGTCGCTTCCTGGCGCCGGTGCTGGCCCTCTCGGAACGTCCGGTGACGCTGGACGGCCATCCGCAGTTGAGGGCCCGGCCCTTCGGCGATCTGGCCGACTCGTTGCGACAACTAGGGGTGCGCGTGGACTTCCTGTCGGGTAGTGACGGTCTGCCCATGCAGATCTGCGGGCCTATCCGCTCCGACGAGGCCGCGGTGGCCACCGATCGTTCCAGCCAGTTCCTCTCGGGGATGATGCTGGCTGGCCCGCTCGTGCCCGACGGGCTGAGCTTCAGGATCGACCGGGCGGCCGTGAGCCGGCCCTACGTGGAGATGACTGCGGCCGTTATGCGGTCGTTCGGAGCCTCCGTCGAGGTGGGACCGTCGACGGTGCACGTGGCGGGAGGCGGGTACTCCCCGGTCGAGAGCTACGCGGTGGAGCCGGACGCCTCGGCAGCCTCCTACTTCTGGGCCGCGGCCGCCATCACCTCCGGGACGGTGGCGGTCGAGGGCCTCGGGGCCGACTCGATTCAGGGCGACACCCGCTTCGCGTCGCTGCTGGAGACGATGGGCGCGTCGACAGAGGAGGTCGCGGGCTGCACCCGGGTGACCGGCGGGTCGCTGCGGGGCGTCGACGTTGATCTCGCCGACATGTCCGACACCGCTCCCACGCTGGCCGTCGCGGCATCTCTGGCCTCGACGCCCACTACGGTGCGGGGCATCGGGTTCGTGCGGGGCAAGGAGAGCGATCGGATTGCCTCTGTGGTCTCGGAACTCCGCAGGTGCGGCGTCGCGGCTCAGGAGTCCGACGACGGCTTCACCGTGTCCGGAGGCTCAGCCCCGGCCGGTGCGCGAGTCCGCACCTACGACGACCACCGCATCGCGATGGCGTTCTCGGTGCTGGGCCTGGTCGTGCCGGGAATCCGGATCGAGAACCCGGGATGCGTGGTCAAGACCTTCCCCGGCTTCTACGAGACACTGGAGACCTTGAGGAGACGAGGGTCTTAGCCAGATGAGGGTCATAGCCATCGATGGTCCGGCCGGTTCGGGCAAGACGAGCGTCGCTCAAGCGCTGGCGACCCGGCTCGGTCTCGAGTACCTGGACACCGGGGCGATGTACCGGGCCGTCACCTTCGCCGTGCTGCGAGCAGGCGGCGACCCCTCTGACGGCGGCTTCGCCGCAGCCGTCGCCCGAACGATCGACGTACGGGTCACCGGTGAGCAGGTGCTCGTGGACGGGGTCGACGCCACGGTGGAGATCCGGAGCCGGTCGGTCGACCGGGCTGTGAGCGTGGTGGCAGCCAACGCCGAGGTGCGGGCGGAGATGGTCGCCCGCCAGCGTGAATGGGCCCGCCGGCGGGACGGCGGTGTGGTGGAGGGACGCGACATCGGCACGGTCGTGTTCCCGGAGGCCGCTCTCAAGGTCTACCTGAAGGCAGATCCAGACGTGAGGGCGTTGCGCCGGGCGCGCCAGAGCCGGGAGCTCGGCCACACCGCAGATGCCGGCGCGGTCGAGTCCGTGGCCGCTGACCTGGCCCGGCGCGACACGATCGACTCCACCCGCCAAGCCGGTCCGCTTTCTGTGGCCTCGGACGCGGTGGTGATCGACACCACCACCAAGACTTTCGACGAGACGATCGAGCAGATACTGGGGCTGGTGTGAGCCGCAGCGTGCGCGAGCAGATACTGGGGCCGGTGTGAGCCGCAGCGTGCGGGAGCACACACTGGAGTCGGCATGAGCCGCAGCGTGTACGGGCGCCGGAGCGGAGTCGACACTTCGGGCGGCGGCGCATTCCGCCGCAGTCACCAGCCCCTGTGGGGGCGCATCCTCTACCGGGTCCTGTGGTCGATGGTTCTCGCCCTGTGCAAGGTCCTGTTCAGGCTGCGGGTAGAGGGCAAGGAGAACTTCCCGCCCGGCCCCTTCATCCTGTCGCCCGTTCATCGGTCCTTCATCGACACCCCGATAGCGGGGATGGCCACCAGCCGGCGGCTGCGCTTCATGGGCAAGGAGAGCTTGTGGGAGAACAAGCCCCTGGGTGCCTTCCTGTCGGTGATGGGGGGCTTCCCGGTCGAGCGGGGAACGGCGGACCGCACCGCGCTGCGGGCCGCGACCGACGTGCTGTCACTCGGTGAGCCGCTAGTGATGTTCCCCGAGGGGACGCGTCGCAGCGGAGACCGGGTACGGCGCGAGGACATGCTCGACGGCCCGGCGTTCGTAGCGGCCCGGGCCGGGGTTCCGATCGTCCCCATGGGACTCGGCGGCACGGTCCGGGCCCTCCCCGTGGGGTCGGTGGTCCCCCGGCCGCGTCGGGTGGTGATTGTCGTGGGCAACCCGATTCCACCGCCTTCAGTGATCGATGGGCGGCTGCCGCGCCGGGCAGTGAGCGAACACACAGACCGCCTGTTCGATGAACTGGGCGACCTCTACGTGGAAGCTCGCGTGCTGGCCGGCCAGGAACCGGTGTAGCTCTCAGGCTGCGGAGCTCGAGTCGAGCCGGTCGAGCAAGTCGCTGGCGTCGATTGAGCGATCGTTCAGGGGTTCCCGGTCTGCTGCGCGGGATCCGAGGGTCACGATCGCGGCCGCCTCTACCGCGGCCAGCAGATCACGAAGATTGCGCGGGGGCGGGAAGTACTCGTCCTCGTCGATGACGGTGACCTCCTCGACGCCGTGGGCCGGTGCGAGTCGCTCGATGACCCCCCGTACGAGGTCCTCGGGCGCGGAGGCGCCCGCAGTCACGCCGATCGTTCCCGCCAGGTCGGACGGAATGTCGTCGGCGTCGTTGATCCTCAGCACCCTGCGGCAGCCGGCCTCAGCCGCCAAGTCCACCAGGGACTGGGTGTTGGAGGAGTTGGCCGAGCCGATGACGAGTACGGCGTCGCACTCGGGAGCGATCTCCAGCATCGCTGTCTGCCGGTTCGTAGTGGCGAAGCACAGGTCGCTGATACTCGGCTGCCACAAGTCAGGGAAGCGCCGGCGGGTGTGTTCCAGAACGCCCTCCCACTCCCGGTGCGAGAGGGTGGTCTGGGCCAGGACGGCGACCGGTTCCTTGAACTCGGGCAAGGCGGCCACCCCGCGGGCATTGTCCACACGGTATATCGCCTCCGGGGCGACGGCCATCGTTCCCACCGCCTCCTGGTGGTCCTCGTGGCCCACGTACACGATCTGGTAGCCCTTGGCCGCGCGGGTCTTGACCTCGTGGTGGACTTTGGTGACCAGGGGACAGACCGCGTCCACGAGATAGCCGCCCCGGTCGCGGGCCGTCTGCACAACCTCCGGAGCCGAGCCGTGGGCCGACAGCATGATGGGCTCTCCCGCGGGCACCTCGGAGATGTCGTCCACGAAGATGACACCGGCGTCTTCGAAGCGTCTGACCACCTTCTGGTTGTGGATTATCTCGTGGTAGCAGTACACGGGCGGGCCGAAGGCCTGGATCATCCAGGTCAGCGCCTTGATGGCCATGTCCACTCCGGCGCAGAAGCCCCGGGGCGAGGCCAGGAGAACCCGTTCGATCACACTGTGGAGGCTAGTCGCCCGCGAAGGAAGAGGGGACCGATGTCGTAGTCGTGCCTCCGATCCGCAGGGCCGTGGCCAACCGCAAGCGGACCTCCGATGAGAGCGGCCGGACCAGTGACCAGGGCGGAGTCGGACCAGCGCGGGCGTCGAGCTGGACGGTGTCCCCTTCTGTGATGAGCACCGGGTCGCCGGCTGCGAACGCCGAACTGCTCGCCAGCAGGCGGACAGTCTCGAACACCGCGGCCAACCGGCGTTTGAACCCACGGGGGAGACGGTTGACCACCGGGAGGACGCGGTCGGCGCCCACCAGCCCGTCCAGCGTTTCGATGGTTTGCACAAGGGAGTTGAGGCTCCTCGTGTCTGCGGTACCCACCACGACGATCAGATCCGAAAGACGCAGAGCGGCCATCGCCAGCGGCGCGCCCTGTGCGGCGCCGGTTGGCTCGATGCCCACGAACCCTGAGATGTCGGTCCCGATGTCGGCTATGACGAACCGGTACCCACCCATGAGATCTTCCAGATCGTCCTCAGTGCGAACATGTGCTCTAGCGACCATGTGTGGGCGATCCTGCGATGGAGCCTGGTCGGCGCCGGCGGCCGCGATGTCGGCGAGCAGCACCAGCCCCCGGTTGGAGGCATCGCTGGCCAGGTCCTCGGCTAGGCACTTGGCCAGCAGTGAGGATCCGGCCTTACGGCCGCCGGCGACGCCTATCAGGAGACCGTTCCAGGTGCCGGGCTTAGTAGACATTCTCAGCCCGACAAGCGCGATCGGCCATGCAGGCCTCCCCTTGCCCGTCTGGTTGGACCGAGATGGGCGGGTATCCACGTTCTACCGCGGTCATTGCCATAGACTCTCCTTGATCTCCTCGTAGGGCATGCTGTTCATGCGATGAGCTTCCCTTCATCTCAAACATCATAAGAAGTATCGAAAGGCACTGTAGCCATGATCGACGAAGAACAACCCGAGCAGTCTCAGATCGAGTGGTTGGGCACGACCGCGGCGGCCAAGCGCCTCGGCATCACGACGCGAACGCTTTACCGGTTCATCGATGAGGGGTACATCGCGGCCTACCGGATGGGTCGGGTCATCCGCGTCAAGGGCACGGACGTCGACGCCTACATCGAGTCATGCCGGATCGAGCCGGGCACCATCTCCCACCTCTATCCCGAGGTGGCGCCTCGGGCTCCGGAATCTGATTCTGGGGACGAATAGACCTCACCGAGCCGGCGTCAGGGCCGGATTTCGTAGTACCAGTTGGTCGGGTCCAACTCCACCTCATGGCGGGTGAACCGGGTGAACCCCTCGCCTCTGACCATTTCCTCCAATCGGGCCGGATAGAGCCCCAGCGTGCCCAGACCCTCACCACCCGGTTCTGACAGGGCCGAGGACATGCAGTAGAAGACCGACATCGCGTACATGTAGGGCAGCAGCGGGATCTTGCGATTGGACTCCAAGTCACCGCGTCCCTTGATGTCGGCCACCAGCCACCAGCCGTCGGCAGCCAGGTTGCGGCTGGCGGCCGCCACTGCCTCCCGCGGGCGGGGCAGGTCGTGCAGCACGTCCAGAGTCACGAGCAGGTCCGCGGGGCCGAAGCGGTCCAGGTCGTCGAAGGTTCCCAACTCGAAGGTCAAGTTGTCGAGGCCCGCGTCCTGCGCTTTTCTTCGGGCCTCGGTGATCGCCCGTTCGGAGGGGTCGATGCCCACTACGGCCGCCTCGGGGAAACTCGATGCCAGCAGTCCGGACGCGACACCGGCCCCGCATCCCACGTCGACGATGCGAGCGTCGCCGGCCCGCAGCCGGTCGGTCGCTCCGTCGAAGGCGGCCAGCACCACCGGCACCAGGAAGCTCTCCTGGCGCGCCGCCGACATCGCGCACTGCATGTGGCAGGCGTGGTCCCCGTGCTCTGCCCAGGTCATCCCCATGCCGGTCCGGAATGCCTCGGCCGTGCGCTCGATCTCGTGGTGCGTCATGGGCGGCCCGTACACCCCCGGCATGAAGGACCAGTGGTCGCTGTCGGTCAGCGCTACCCGCGCCTCGGGCGTGAGCGCGAATCGGCCGTCGTCGTGCTGAACGATCTCCACCGCGACCATGCCGTGCAACCACTCTCGCACCCAGCGTTCCTGGAGGCCGGCTGCCTCAGCCAGTTGTTCACTCGTGCACGGCTCGGAGCTACGGAGGGCCTCCCACAGATTCAGGCGGGTGCCCAGGTGCATCAGGGCTGAGACCATCTCGCCCTGCTTGATCCTGAAGAGCTCCAGGATCGTCAGGGGCAGCCGGTCGGGATCGAACTCGGTGCGCATGCCGTCAGTCTGGTGCCTGCTCGGGTTGCACCCGCGCCTTCGACGAATGGAACGTGTGACGGAAGATGTTCCGGGCCATCATCGACAGTTCACTGTCGCGGCGGATCCGGTACACCTCCGCCCTTGCGGCGTGGACCTCCTCGTCGGCCGGTGCGGCCTGGACGGCCCATTCGACCAGCTGGCAGGCGAGCCGCAGTTCCCCGCCCTCGCAGAGCTCGGCGGCCCGCCGGGCCAGCGCGGCCGCCCCGCCGGCCATGGCGGCCACCTCCGCAGCCACGGCAGCGTCGGGTGGGGGCTTGAGCCGGGCCGGATTGGCGTCGTACCAGCCGCCGTACAGTCGCCAGATGTTGCGCACCACGAACTCGGGCTCGTCGTAGGAGGGCCGCAGGTACGGCCGTTCCAGGAGATCTGTGGGCACCCGCACCGTGTGCAGGATCTCGTCGAGGGGAGCGCCCGCGTTCATCATTGCCAGGGTGTCGGCGACGAGGCCCTCGAGCGCGGTGGCGGTGTCGTCGAGTACTCGGGCGATCCGCTCGGTGCCGGCGATGGGCAGGCCGTGGGCGGGAGCCAGCAGGGAGGGTCGCAGATCGATCATGCGCCGCAGCGCCGCGGCCCATTCCGCGGGGTAGCGCTGCGCCTTCTGGGGGTTGCCCGCGTTCGGGAAGGCCCAGATGATCAGGTCGCCGGTGAACAGGACCCCCTGCTGCGGTACCCACGCGATGGTGTGATCGTCGGTCTCGCCCTTCTCGTGGATCAACTGCATCCTGGTCCCGCCCACCTCCAGCTCCAGGCCGTCGGAGTAGGTCACCTGGGGCCTCACCCAGTCGGCGTCGAAGGATCCGGGTACGTATCTCCAGCCGAACTGGCGGACGCCGATGAGCTCGTTGTAGCCGAGGGTCAGCCCGTAGCGGTCGAGGCGTCGCCCGACCGCGTCGTGGGCTACCACCTGGGGCGGGGGACGTCTGCGCTCGACCGCGTCGTCAAGAAAGACGGGCGCGCCGCTGACGTGGTCCAGGTGCCCGTGGGTGTAGACGATGGTGTCGACCGGGACGTCGCGCCAGTGGCGGAGATGCTCCAGCGCGGCCGACGCGAAGTTGGGCTGGGACGTGTCCACAACCACGAGACCCTCGGCGGCATCGAGTGTCCAGATGTGGGAGAAGCCGCACACCAGACCCACGCCGTCGGCAATCTCGTGGAACGACATGTCCACGGGATTGACGCTGGCGGGTCCCTCGTAGACGGCTCCGTCGATGAAACGGGCCGAGCGTTCGAGCAGTGACTCAGTCATTGGCACGTGCTTGCTGGATTGTCGGGCGCTTGAGCGGGCGACCGGAATCGAACCGGCATCATCAGCTTGGAAGGCTGAGGTTCTAGCCGTTGAACTACGCCCGCGGGCCCCTCACGGTAGCGGCCCTTGACCACTGCGATGCTTCGAACATCAGGGCTGGACGGGGACGGGGCTCGCGTAGTGCCGCGGGACCGCACCGGTACACTCGCGGCCGTGCGCAGCAGCGTCGAGACGCTCACCGACAACCGCGTCAAGCTGACCGTAGAGTTGGATGAGGCAGAGTTCGAGATCGAGGTCGAGGCAGCCTTCAAACGCATCGCTCGCGAGGTGAGGATTCCGGGCTTTCGCCCCGGCAAGGCGCCCCGACGGCTGCTGGAGGCGCAGCTGGGACCGGTGGCGGGGCGGGCAGAGGCTCTGCGGGCCTCCCTGCCCGACTACTACGCCCGCGCCGTCGTCGAGCACGAGATCGACGTCATCGACGCTCCCCGCATCGAGGTCACCGAGGGCTCGGAAGCCGGTCCGGTGTCCTTCGACGCGGTGGTCGATGTCCGCCCGGCCATCTTGGTGTCGGGCTACGACGAGCTGAGCGTGCAGATCCCCAGCCCTGCGGTCGACGAGGAGGAGGTTGTTGCCGAGATCGACAGGTTCCGCAAGCAATTCGCGGAACTGGCTCCGGTGAAGCGGGCCGCGGTCGATGGCGATCATCTCACGATCGACATCACCGGCACCCTGGGCGGCGAGACCATCGACGGTCTCACGACCTCCGACTACGACTACCTGCTCGGCACCGGGGCGGTGGTGCCCGAGATCGACGAGAACCTGCGCGGTGCCACCCCCGGTGACATCCTGGAGTTCCTGGCCTCGCATCCCGATCCCGAGGAAGATCAGAAGCTTCGTTTCCGAGTGCTCGTCAAAGAGGTGCAAGAAGCGGTCCTACCCGACCTGGACGACGAGTTCGTGGGGGCCAACACCGAGTTCGACACCGCCGAGGAGTTCCGCGCCGCGCTGGAGACGGGGCAGGCCAGAGCCAGAGTGATGTACGCCGAATCGGCGCGCCGCGAGGCCATTGCCTCCGCGGTGGCCGAGCTCGTCACTGACGAGGTCCCCGAGGCCATGCTCGCGTCGGAGATCGAGGCCCGGCGCGAGAGCCTGACGCGAGACCTCGCCCAGCGGGGCTATGAACTCGATGACTATCTCGGCAGCATCGGTCAGTCCGGCGAGGAGTTTGAGGAAGGCCTGCGGCTCAGCGCTGATCGCAGCGTCAAGCTGGATCTTGCGCTGCGGGCCGTCGCCGTGGCGGAGGGTCTCGAGGCGAACGAGGCCGCCGTCGACGCCGAACTTGAGCAGGCCGTGCTCGCGGCCAGCAACGGGGCCGAGGTGGATGCGGCGGCCGAAGCCGCCCGACTCCGCGACGCGCTGGCCTCTACTGGGCAGCTGTCGGACATGCGTTCCCAGATCTCCAAGCGGACCGCACTGGAGTGGATCACGGAGCGGGTCGAGTTGGTCGATCCCGACGGGGAAATCATCGATCCGGAGCTGCTGCGACTTCCCGCCGACGTTGGCGAAGGCGCGGAGAACCCTCAGGATGTAGCCACCGATCAAACACAGGACGAATCATGAGACCCATCAGCCCTCGCAACTACCTGGTGCCGACCGTCGTGGAGCAGACCAACCGCGGCGAGCGCGCCTTCGACCTGTACAGCCGGCTCCTCAAGGAGAACATCGTCTTCCTGGGCACCCCGATCGACGACGTGGTCGCCAACCTGATCTGCGCGCAGCTGCTGCACCTCGAGTCCGAGGATCCCGACAAGGACATCAACCTCTATATCAACAGCCCCGGCGGGGACATCAACTCGCTGTTCGCGATCTACGACACGATGCAGTACATCAAGCCCGACATCACCACCATCTGCTTCGGCCAGGCAGCATCGGCGGCGGCGGTGCTGCTGGCGGCCGGCACCAAAGGCAAGCGGCTGGCTCTTCCGCACGCCAGGATCCTCCTCCACCAGCCCTACGCGGGGGCCCACGGCGACGCCAGCGACATCGAGCTGATCGCCTCCGAGGTGGCCCGGCTGAAGAAGTCGCTGGAGGAGGTGCTGTCGGAGCACACCGGCCAGCCCATCGAGCAGATCGCCACCGATACCGACCGGGACTTCGTCATGACCGCCGAGCACGCCAGGGAGTACGGGATCATCGATGAGGTGATAGAAGCGCGTAATGTGGTCGACAACAGCAGCGCCATCAGGGCGATCAGCTGACGCTTGAGAGGGGGGCGATCGCGTGGCCAAGCTCGGTGAAGGGGGCGAGCTTCTGAAGTGCTCCTTCTGCGGAAAGTCGCAGAAGCAGGTCAAGAAGCTCATCGCCGGCCCCGGCGTCTACATCTGTGACGAGTGCATCGATCTGTGCAACGAGATCATCGACGAGGAGCTGGCCGGACCAGCGGAGGATCCCGTCGGCGAGCTTCCCGCTCCTCGTGAGATCTATACCTTCCTCGACGACTACATCGTCGGGCAGGACAGCGCCAAGCGCATCCTCTCGGTCGCCGTCTACAACCACTACAAGCGGGTACAACTCGGCGAGAGCCAGGATCCGGAGATAGAGCTCCAGAAGTCGAACATCCTTCTCATAGGCCCGACCGGCTGCGGCAAGACACTCATGGCCCAGACGCTCGCCCGGATGCTCAACGTGCCGTTCGCCATCGCCGACGCTACCGCCCTCACCGAGGCCGGCTACGTGGGTGAGGACGTTGAGAACATCCTCCTCAAGCTGATCCAGGCCGCCGACTACGACGTGAAGAAGGCCGAGAAGGGCATCATCTACATAGACGAGATCGACAAGATCGCCCGCAAGAGCGAGAACCCGTCGATCACTCGCGACGTCTCGGGCGAGGGCGTCCAGCAGGCTCTGCTCAAGATCCTGGAGGGCACCTCGGCATCCGTGCCCCCTCAGGGAGGGCGCAAGCACCCTCACCAGGAGTTCATCCAGATCGACACGACCAATGTCCTGTTCATCTGCGGGGGAGCGTTCGCCGGCATCGAGAAGATCGTGGAGCGCCGCACCGGCACCCGGGGCGTGGGCTTCGGCGCCGACATCCGCCGGCCCGAGGACAAGGACCTGGGCGCCATCTTCGCCGAGGTGCTCCCGGAGGATCTCACCAAGTACGGGCTGATCCCCGAGTTCATCGGGCGGCTGCCGGTCATGGGGGCAGTGGGCAGCCTCGAGCGTGACGCCCTGATGCGCATTCTGGTGGAACCCCGCAACGCGCTTGTGAAGCAGTACCAGAAGATGTTCCGGTTCGAGAACGTCGAACTGGAATTCGAATCCGAGGCGCTGGAGGCCATAGCCGACGAGGCCATCAAGCGGGCATCGGGGGCTCGTGGACTACGGGCGGTGCTCGAGGAGGTCCTGCTAGACATCATGTACGACCTTCCCGGCCGCGAGGACATCTCCCCCGTGGTCATCGATCGCGAGGCCGTGTGCAGGAACGTGAACCCCACGCTTGTGCCCCGCGCCGAGGAGGGCGACACTCGCTCTCGGCGCGCCAGCTGATATTCGGAGAGGCCCTCGTTGGACTACGGCGCGGCCCTGGACCATCTTGAGACCCTGATCAACCATGAGGTCAAGCCGCGAGCGGGCCGCGTCGCCGGGCTAAGCCTCGAGTCGGTTCAGCGTCTCACCGCCGCGATGGGCGACCCGCAGCGGTGCTATCGCGTTATCCACGTCACGGGAACCAACGGCAAGGGATCCACGGTGCGGGTCACGGCCCGGCTCCTGCAGGAGATGGGACTGCGCGTCGGTGCCTATACGAGCCCCCACCTGGTGGCTCCGACCGAGCGGATCTCAGTGGACGCCGCGCCCATCGACCCGGAGGCCTTCGGCGCGGCGATCGGGGACGTCGCCCGCTTCACCCACCACCTGCGGATGCGGTCCACGTGGTTCGAGACCGTGACCGCGGCCGCGCTCCAGCACTTCGCCGATGTGGCCGTGGACGTCGCGGTGGTCGAGGTGGGGATGCTGGGCCGCTTCGACGCCACCAACGTGGTGGACGCGCAGG
>VXNG01000035.1 GCA_009840695.1 Acidimicrobiaceae bacterium | reverse complement strand
CGTGGGCGGTCCATGCCGCGGCGTGGGCCTTCGGCGTCGCTCTGGTCGACAACGCCCTGCTCGAACCGCTGTCGCACGCGTGCGAGCAGGAGGGTCGTTACGAGTTCCAGCTCGTAGTGGCCCCACTCCAGATACCGGGAGGCACCGGGTCACCAGTCAACCCTCTCGCGATCCTCTGACGGGCAGCTGCACGCCGAGAGTTCTCGCTGTCGGGTCGGGGACCTCAGATGGCGCTGGCTGGACGGGCCCGTCCTACTGAATATAATTCGTACACGAACTATATTCTCTCGCACGCCGACGCGCCGTTTGGCGGAACCGACATCGCAGAGGAGGATCTGTGCCGGCACCGAAGCATCTTCGCTCGACCCCCTACAGCCCGCTGTATCCGGACGATCTCGACACTGACTGGATAGACGTGTTCGGCTGCGCTGTGCCTGTGCATTGCGGTGACATCGGAGCGGAGTACACGGCGCTGCGCACGGCTGCGGCGGCGATGGAGTTCTCGATGCTCTACCGGTGGGATGTCACCGGCCCCGGGGCGCTCGAGGCGGTCAACTCGGTGTTCTCGCGAGATCTGCGACGCCTCGGTCCTGACCGGATCGCGTACGGAGTGTTCGTGGCCGACGACGGAACCATGATCGACGACGTGACCGTTGTGGCGCCCCGCGACGGGTTCGTTAGGGTCATAGGCGGCAACGAAGAAGCCAACGACACCCTGCTTCGCGATGCGGCACCCGCGGGGGTCGATGTCGTGCAGCGCCGCGACGACACCGCGCAGCTATCGTTCCAAGGGCCCAAATCCCGGGAGATACTGCAGTCGCTGACGGCCGCCGACCTGTCGAATGAAGCGCTGCCGTATTATCACTTCATCCGTGACATCGAGGTCGCGGGGGTCAAGGGCCAGCTCAACCGGATGGGTTTCACCGCCGAGCTCGGATATGAGTTCATCGCCGGCGTCGAGGACGCGGTGAGCTTCGGCACGGTCCTGCTGGAGGCCGGCGAGGACGCCGGCGTGCGGCTGGCGGGCGCGGCCACGGTGATGATGGCCCGTGTCGAGGCCGGAATGGTCATGGCCCACCTGGAGTACGATCACACCTCGACGCCGTTCGAGTGTCGCCTCGGCTGGGCGGTGGACTTCGATAAGGGGCCGTTTCGTGGACGCGACGCCTTGGCGACCGCGAGGGACAACGCTCCCGATCGTGTCGTCAGCGTCGTGATCGACGGCGTGGCCGAGGCGGAGTTCGCTCCCGTCGCCCTCAATGGCGAACCGGTCGGCGTGGTCACGATGGCGCTGCCCTCACCGCATCTCGAAGGCCGAACGCTCGGCCTGGCCCGCATCAGGAAGTCGGCGGCCGCGGTGGGGACCGCCCTGACTGGCGAGGCCAGCGGTGCCTCGTTCCGAGCCGAAGTCGTGGCGACGCCCGTGTTCGATCCCGAGCGCACGCGTGTGCGCAGCTGACCGCGGACCCATCGACGAAGGAGAACCCATGGCCCGAGAGGCAAAGTACGACGTACTGTTCGACCAGGTCCCGCTGGGACCGAAGACTCTGCGCAACCGCTTCTGGCAGGTGCCCCACTGCAATGGGGCCGGCAGCGACAAGCCAGGCATGCAGGCGGAGTTCCGGGGCATCAAGGCCGAGGGGGGCTGGGCCGCGGTGTTCACCGAAATCTGCCTCATGACCCCCGACTCCGATCCGTTGCCGTGGGTCGGATCCCGGATCTGGGACAACGGAGACATCCGCAACCTCGCCCTCATGTGCGAGAAGGTCCAGGCCCACGGATCACTGGCCGGTGTCGAGTTGACTCATGGCGGTGGGCTCAACCACAACGCCGAGACCCGCCTGCCGGCCCGGGGCGCCAGCCAGATCCCCTCCGACATCTCCGCGGCCAGCTGCCGGGCGATGTCTGTGCGTGAGATCCGTCAGATCCAGCGCGAGCACGTCGATGCCGCGCTGCGGGCCAGGGCCGCCGGGTTCGATCTGCTCACCCTGTTCTGCGGCCTGGCCAACATCACGAACTTCTTCATGTATCCGTTCTACAACAAGCGCACTGACGCCTACGGCGGCTCGTTCCAGAACCGCATCCGATTCACCAAAGAGGTGCTGGAGATGATGCGCGACGCGATCGACGACTGCGCTATCGGGATCCGTATGCCGATCGACACCCTCGATGAGCCCTACGGCTACGGCGACGCCGGCTTCCGGGCCGAGCACGACGCTCCGGAGTACATCGAGACCCTCGACCCGTTCGTCGACTACTGGGATCTCAATGTCGGCACCCTCAACTGGGGCGAGGACGCCGGGTCGTCGCGGTTCTTCGCCACCAACCATCAGGCCGACTACACCCGCATCGCGAAGCGGCACACCGACAAGCCGTGCGTCAACGTCGGCCGGTTCACTGACCCCGACGTGATGGTTGAGGCCATCACCTCGGGGCAATGCGACGTCATCGGGGCGGCCCGTCCCTCGATAAGTGACCCCTACCTTCCTCGGAAGATCGAGGAGGGCCGCCTCGATGACATCCGGGAATGCATCGGCTGCAACGTCTGCGTGTCGCGCTGGGAGATCGGCGGCCCGCCCATCTGGTGTACCCAGAACCCGACCTCCGGGGAGGAATACCGGCGGGGCTGGCACCCCGAGCACTACACCCCGGCCTCGAACCGTGACACGGCCATTCTGGTGGTCGGCGCGGGACCGGCAGGCCTCGAGGCGGCCATGGTTCTCGGCAAGCGAGGCTATGAGGCCGTCCACATCGTCGATGGCCACAAGCGCATGGGCGGCCACGTCAGCTGGGTGTCCACCATGCCGGGCTTCAGCGCCTGGCGGCGGGTCATCGACTGGCGCGAGACCCAGATCGACAAGCTCGACAACGTGCAGTTCGTGGGCTCGAGCCGACTGTCGACCTCCGACATCGTCGACTACGGGGCCGAGCACGTGATCATCGCCACCGGCGCGGTCTGGGCTGAAGACGGCATGAACGGCCCGATGCACGAGCCGATCGCGGGCGCCGACGCGTCGCAACCCCACGTCTGCACTCCCGAGCAGGTGGTCGTCGACGGCAAGGAGCTGGGCCGGCGGGTGCTGGTCGTGGACCACGACAACTACTACATGGGCAGCGCTATGGCCCAGCTCGCGGCCGAGAAGGGCTGCGATGTCACCTACGTGACCCATTGGGACAGCCTCGGTGAGTACCTCCGCTTCACGCTGGAGGAGCAGCGCATGTGGCAGCGGCTCACCGAGCTGGGGGTCGAGGTTCTCAGCCAGCACCTGACGCTGTCGGTCGAGGGCGGCGTCGGCAGCCTGCTGCACCTGTGGTCGGGCCGGGAGCGGGTCGTCGACTTCGACTCGGTGATACTGGTGACCCAGCGCAACTCGGTGTGCGACATCTACGACGAACTCCACGCCGACGACGACCGTCTGGCCGACGCCGGGATCGCGTCGATCCATCTCATCGGCGACGCCCACACGCCCGGGATGATCGCCCAGAGCGTGTTCAGCGGCCACCGCCTGGCCCGCGAGTTCGACTCGCCCGATCCATCGGTCGCTCTGCCGTTCATCCGCGAGCGCCGTCTCGTGGGCGGCACCGACGACGACTACAGCCTGGCGTCGGTGTCGATCAGGCCCTAGTCGCGCCTGGGCAACAGCCTGGCCCGGTCCGGGTTCCAGGTCACGGTGACCCGCGAGCCGACGGCCGCAGTCGCGCACTCGTCGGGGATCTCAGCCTTGACCGTCGAGTCCAGTGCAGTGCACTCGGCCCGGTAGGTGAGGGCCGACCCCCGGAAGGCGGCGTCGATGACCGTCGCCTCGAGCGCGCCACCCGGTGGGCCGAACCGGACGTCGGTGGGACGCACGACGAGCCAGTGGGGCCCGCTCACACGCTCCGACCCTGCGATCGGCAACCTGAGTCCGTCGGTGGTGCTCACCTCGACGGCGTCGGACCGGGCGATATCGACGGCGAACACGTTGGCGTCGCCGACGAAGCTGGCCGCGAAGTCCGACTGGGGCTCGCGGTATATGGCCTCAGCGCTACCGAGTTGCACGACCCGGCCGCTGTTGAACACCGCTATCCGATCCGACAGGGCCAGGGCTTCGCGCTGATCGTGCGTGACGTAGATGAAGGTTGCTCCCAACTCCCGGTGGACCCTGCGCAGCTCGACTTCCATCTCCAGGCGGATCTTGAGGTCGAGAGCCGACAGCGGCTCGTCGAGCAGCAACACCTTCGGTCGGTTGACCAATGCCCGAGCTAGGTTGACGCGCTGGCGCTGACCTCCCGACAGCTCGGTGGGGCGGCGCCGCTCAAATCCCTCCAGGCGTACGAGACTCAGCGCCTCGGCCACCCGGTCGCTGATCTCCGCCTTTGCGATCTTCGCCACCCGAAGACCGAATGCGATGTTGCGCCCCACGTCGAGGTGAGGAAACAGGGTGCTCTGCTGGAACACCATGTTGACCGGGCGACGATGCGCAGGCACGCCGGTGACGTCCTCGCCGTCGAGCACGATCCGACCCTCGGTTGGTGTCAGGAACCCCGCGATGGCGCGCAGCGTCGTGGTCTTGCCGCAGCCCGAAGGACCGAGGAACGTGAGGAACTCCCCGTCGCGCACATCGAGATTGACGTCGGTAAGGACCTCGGTGTCGCCAAATTGGTGGGTGAGTCCCTGCACTGCCAGCCGGATCGGGTCCGTCATAGCTGTCCCTCCCGCTGAGCGAGCGCGTCGCGCCGCCGGCGGCGCTCCAGGCGAACGGCATAACCCACCGCGACCAGCCAGATCGCAAGGTTGGCGAACAGCAGCAGAGAGGAGATGGCGTTCACGGACGGATCGATCGTTCGCCGCAGCCGCGAGAAGATCACCAGCGGCAGGGTCGACTCGTTGCCGATCACGAAGAACGTGACGATGAACTCGTCGAAGCTGATGACGAAGGCCATCGCCGCCCCCGCCAACAGTACCGGAAGCACCTGGGGCAGGATCACATGCCAGAACCGGTACCACGGTGGCGCGCCGAGGTCGGCCGCGGCCTCGAGCTGGGCGACCTCCACCCGGTCGAGGGCGGTGCGGGCGATCACGAAGAACACCGGCGCGACGAACACCGCGTGCGCGATGACCACCGTCATGGTCGACAGCGGGATGCCCCGACTGCTGAAGAACGACAGCATCGCGATGCCCAGAATCAGCGGCGGAATGGTCACAGGCAGCAGGAACAGCCCGCCGTAGACGGTCTTGAGGCGAGACTCGGTGCGGCTCACGCCGTAGGCGGCCGCCGTGCCGGACACGAACGTGGCTGCCGCGGTCAGCAGCGCGATCCGAAGCGAAGTCGCCAGCCCGCTGCGGACGGCTCTATCGGCGAGCACCTCGCGGTACCAGCGAGTCGACAGCCCCTCAAAGGGCGGTGTGAGCGAGTTCGTCTTGTGGAACGAGAACAGCACGACCACCGCAAGAGGAGCGAACAGGAACACGAGAGCGACCACAGTGATGGCGGCCGTGGGGATGCTTCTCCTCGTGTGCATGTCAGCCCCAGTCGACGCGATGCAGCCGCCCCAGCCGCAGGCCGAGCCGGATCAGGGCGTAGACCGCGGCATAGAACAAGATCATCAGGATGGCCAGGGCTGCGCCCTTGCCGTAGTCGCCGGCTTCGCGGAAATACCGGTTGATCTGAGTGCCGATCAGTTGGCCCCTCAGCCCGCCGAGGAACTGCGGTGTGACGAAGTCCGCGGAGCTGATAATGAACACGAACGTCCACGCGCTCGCCATCGGTGAGGCCATCAGCGGCAGGATCACCTGCCGCCAGCGAACGGCCGGGCCGGCTCCAAGGTCCTCGGCCGCCTCGAGCAACTCGGACCGCACCGGGCGGATGGCGGCATACAGGATGATGATCGCGAACGGCAGCAACAGATGGAGTTCAGCGATGATCACCGCGGTCCGGCTGAAGATGAGAAAGCCCACCGGTTCATCGATGAGGCCGGCCCGTTCGAGACTGGCGTTCACGACACCGTTGGAGCCGAGCACGGTACGCCAGGCGTAGATCCGGACCAGGTAGCCGGCGAACATCGAAGCCACCACGAGTGATACCACCGGTGTGGCCATCCGGCCCGCGCCGAACTGCAGCCAATAGGCAACGGGCAGACCGACGGCCACCGTCACGCTGGCGGTGATCGTCCCGGTGACGATCGAGTTCCACACCATCGTCCGGTTGACGCCCAGAGTCAGCGCACTCTCGTAGTTGCCCACGGTCGCGGGCCTGCCGATCTGGAAGAGCTCGCCGGTCAGGAAGCTGTAGACGACCACCACGGCTATGGGCGCCACGAAGAACACCAGCATCGCCAAGGCCGGCGGGGTCGCGACCAGCAGCGACGCCCGGCTGGCTCGGGTGGCTAGGTTGCGACTCGTTTGACCGATCATCTCATACTCTTCTGGCTGTGGCTGAGCAGTCCCGGACCAGTCTCACCGACCCGCTCGAGGCCCGCCACGGCATCGAGCAACGCGGTGTTGCGCTCGCCCGCGAACTCGGCATCGACCAGAGTTCCTTCCAGGTGGCATCGAACCTGCACTGGACTTTCACTTTGATGAAGGCACTGTTCGAGCGCGGGCCGCTGGCGGAGGAGCGCCTCTCAATGTCGGGCTTCGTCGCGTTGTGGGCGCTGCGGGTGAGCGGCGAGATGGAGGGCCGCGAGGTCGCGGCCGAGGTCGGGATCGCCCGCTCGAGCTTCTCGGGGCTGGCGAACCGGCTGGAGCAACGCGGCCTCATTCAACGGCGCCAGAGCCCCAATGACGGCCGGGCGGTACTGTTCTCGCTCACCGAGCAGGGGCGCGTCGTGCTGGAGCGGGTCTGGCCCGAACTCAACCGCTGCGAGCAGCAACTCTCGGAGCACCTCGGCCCCGACGGGCGCCGCGAGCTGGCCGACGCGCTCCGCAGCGTCGCCGACCAGCTCACGACTCTCCTACGGGACGAGGCCGCAGCCGGCGGCTGATCAGCCGCCGGTGCTCAGCGAGGCGTATGCCTCGATGAAGTCGCCCATCGAGACCGACCCGCCCTCGCCCGTCGGCAGCGCGGAAACCGGGTTGGCAGCCAGGAAGGCATCGAGATCGTCGTAGGGATACAGCGCTCGGTTGGCGTCGCTGATCAACTCGATCGAGGCCTGGACCGGTGTGGCCTGGGCGAAGGCGTCGTTGATGGCCGCGTTGACCTCCGGGTCGAGCATGGCATTGATGAACGCCAGCGCTCCCTCGCGGTTGTCAGCGTCGGCCGGGATCGAATAGACCTCGACGAACGAGAACGTTCCTTCCTCGGGGAAGACCGTGACGATGTCGGGGTTCTCGGTGAACGCGCCCAGCCCGGGGTACCCGCCGTAGCTGGCGAGCACCTCGCCCGATGCCAACAGACCGATCACGTCGCCGAACGAGGGCGACAGGACCCGTGCCTGCGCCCAGATTCCCCGCATGAACTCGATGACGTCATCGAGCTGATCGGGCGTGAGCGTCTGAGCCGGATAGCCGAGGGCAGCCGCGGCCGCCTGTAGGTGCAAGCCGGGCACGTCGGGGATGGCGACCTTGCCCGTCAACTCGGGATCGAGCAGGTCTGCGTAGGACGCGGGCGAGATCGCGGAGCTGTCATAGGTGATGCCGAGAGGAGCGAAGCTGAAGGGGATGGCCAGCCAGTTCCCGTCTTCGTCCTTGAAGTGGTCCCACTCGTCGTCGGCGAACTGCGAGATCAGACCCTCCAGATTGGGGACCTCCTCGGGAGCGATGGGCGAGAGCACACCCTCGGTGGCCCGGTACGGCGCATGCTCGGCCGAGGTCCACCCGAGCAGGTCGATCCCCGCGCCGCCCCCGCTGGCGAACCGGGCGACGATGTCGGACGGGGCGCCGATGTACGTGGCGTTGATCTCGATGCCGAGTTCGGCCAACTGCGCCTCGGTCACCCCGAAGAACGTGTCGTATCCTTCCCAACCCATGTAGTCCAGCGTGCCGAAGTCGGCTACCGCCATGCCGTCATCGTCCTCGTCGGCTGGTTCGTCCGTGGCAGCCGGCTCGGGCGTGGTTCCTTCTGGTTCGGCTGGTTCTTCCGTCGCGGCGGGCGTGGTTCCTTCTGGTTCGGCTGGTTCTTCCGTGCCGACCGGTTCGGCCGAGTCGCCGTCGTCATCACCGCCGCACGCGGCTGCAATGAGCGCTAGCGCCATCAGGGCAACGAGCAGGCTGATCAGCCTGCCCCATCGTGATCGACGAGTCATTTGGGATCCTCCTCCCTTGCCTGCCGGAGGCGCCGCCGCCGACATAAGGTAGTTCGTACACGAACTATCTTACACGCAACCCGTATGGAAGATCAAGGGGAGCCGGTACGCCCAGTTGTTGGCCTCGCGTCGCCACCGCGTCGGTCCGCCTGGGCTCTCACCTCCGCGGGATACTGTCGGCGGGTTTCGTCCGGTCGCCGATATCGCTGATCAGCAGGGGTGACGAGCCAGACGGCTTACAACGAGCGCAACGAGGATCAGCTGGATCGCTGTCTCAGGCCCGGTGTCAGCCTCACTCCCTGATGCGGAACCATGGGCCTGCATCGTCGGCGGCGGTCCCTCCCTGCCAGGATGTTGCTACTACTATGTCGCGGTGGCGAGCACCGGACTGGAGGAAGCCTGTCGGCTGCGGTGCTGGCGACGTTCACCAACTGCGGTTATCCGGTGAGTGGCGCCGAACCCCGCCGATACGATGTCGCCATAGTCGGCGCCGGTCCGGTGGGCAGCCTGTGCGCGCTGGCCCACGCCCGGAACGGCTACTCGGTCGTCCTGCTCGAGGCGAACCCGAACACCTCCAAGCGGCTGGCGGGCGAGTGGCTGCATCCGCCGTCGGTGCGGATACTCAGCGCACTCGGAATGGAGGCTGATACCGACGCCGGCTGCATCCCGGGGAAGGGATTCGTCGTGTTCCCCGAGGACGGGGGCGAGCCGATACACCTCCCCTATCCAGACGGGCGTCACGGTGTGGTGTGGGAACACGAGCGACTCGTCTCACGATTGCGCCGAGCTGTCGAGGACGAGCCGAGCGTCGACATGATGATGAACGCGCGTGTGCGCAGCATCGAGGACAACCGGGTCTCCTACTCCCGCAACGGTGAAGCCGGATCGGTCGCCGCCAGGCTGATCGTCGGAGCGGACGGTCGAGCCTCGGTGGTGCGCCGGTCGTTGGGACTGTCCACGAAGCCGCAGACCTACTCGCAGATGCTCGGAGTCCTGCTGAACGACGTGCGGTTGCCGTTCGAGGAATACGGGCATGTCATATGCGCCGAGCGCGGTCCAATCCTGATCTATCGCTTGGGGGAGCACTCTGCCCGGCTGATCGTGGACGTCCCGCCGGGGTATTCGACCCGGGAGATGATCGACACGCTGGCGGCGTCATACGCCCGCAGCCTGCCCGGCACCCTGGGTCCCGCGTTCCTCGAAGCGTTGCGCGAGGGTCGGTTCCTCGCTGCGACCAATGCGATAAGGCCTCGCCACACCTACGGCACCCCCGGTCGGGTCCTCATCGGGGACGCCGCCGGGCACTACCACCCGCTGACGGCGGCGGGCATGACCCTCGGCTTCGGCGACGCGTTCACACTAGCAGAAGGCGGTGACTATCGCGACTTCGCCAACAGGCGGCTCCAGGAGACCCGCTCGCCGGAACTCCTCGCCATGGGGCTGTACGAGGTGTTCGCCGACCGCAGGCTGGAGGCCGCCGCGCTCCGGCGCACGATCTACCGGCAGTGGCGGGAGAAGCCCGCTATCCGAGACCGCACCATCCGGCTGCTCGCCTGCGAGGACACCTCGGTCGTAAGCCTGAGTCGGGCCGTCGGGGCGACGGCGGCGCGGGCGCTCGCAACCGAGATCAGGAAGTGCTACAGGCCTTCTGCCCTGCGCCGGACACGCCCCATAGTGCATGCGATCGCGGTTCGCTTCCTCTCGCTCGGCCGCGGGATGCTGCAGCTTCGCAAGGCGGGCGGCGTCACCGCCAGGGAGGAACGTGCTCGGTCGATCCTGTCCAGCGCGTTTCCGGTCTCCATGCCGATGCACGGCACCGATCCCAGACCCGGCCGCATCGAGGAGTCCGACCCACCCGATGCCTCTGCGGCACTCCGCAGCGCGGCCGCGCACCTGTTGAGCCTTCAGCGAGACGACGGCTCCTGGGAGGGTGAGGTGGTGTGGTGCCCCATGCTCACCGCGCAGTACGTGCTGCTGCACCACATCACAGAGCAGCCGCTTGATCCGGGCCGGCGCCGGCTCGTGCTGCGCTCCTTCGAACACACCCGCCTCGCCGGAGGCACCTGGGGCCTGCACCGAGACTCGCCACCGCACCTGTTCGTCACCACCCTGGTCTACGTCGCGGCGAGGCTGCTCGGCGTCGAGCGGGACGATCCGCTGATCGCGCCGGCCCGGTGCTTCCTGCAGGCAGAGGGGGTGCGCAACATCCCGACCTGGGGGAAGTTCTGGCTGGCTCTGCTCAATCTCTACGACTGGCGGGGCGTCAACCCCGTTCTGCCGGAGTCGTGGCGGCTGCCGCGCCGGGTGCCGCTGCATCCTTCGAACTGGTACTGCCACACGCGGCTCATCTACATGGCGATGGCGGCCATCTACCCGGCGCGGTTCCAAGCACCGGTCACGCCCGTGATCGCGTCACTGCGGGAGGAGTTGTACCCCGACGGCTTCGCCGGCGTGGACTTCGCCGCGTCCCGCAACCGGCTAAGGGACGCCGACCTTTACGCCCGCCCCGGCGTATGCCTGCGCGCCGGATACGGGCTGGCAAGGTTGTACGAGCGGTTCGGAAGCAAGCGCCTGCGCGCCCGCTGCACTGCTCAGCTCATCGACCGCATCCGGTGGGAGCTGCGGACCACCGACCACACGAGCATCTCTCCGGTCAGCGGCCTTCTCAACATTCTCAGCCTGTGGCTGCGTGACCCGCACGACACCGACTGCAGCAAGGCTCTGGCGCAGCTCGAGGGCTGGATCTGGGAGGACGAGGAGACCGGAACAAGGGTCGCCGGGGCCAGGAGCACCTCCTGGGACACCGGATTCGCCCTGCAGGCGCTAGCGACCGTACCGGAGATCGAGGAGGTCGCAGGAGCGCTGCGGCGAGGCGCCGACTTCCTGCGCCGCCAACAGATCGACACCAGCTTCGAAGGGTTCCGCGAAGCCTTCCGGATCGACCCCAAGGGTGGCTGGTGCTTCGCCGGGGCGTGGCACGGCTGGCCGGTCACGGACTGCACCGCAGAAGCGGTGCGAGGCATGATCGCAGCCGACCCCGAGGCCGCGAGCCCCGCCGCGCTCGGCGAGGCCGTCCGCTTCATGCTGCGGGGCCAGAACCGCGACGGCGGTTTCGGTAGCTACGAGTCGAGGCGTTCAGCGGTCGGTCTCGAGTGGCTGAATCCCGCGGAGATGTTCGGCGAGTCGATGACCGAGCGTTCCCATGTCGAGTGCACGGCGTCCTGCCTGGCCGCGATCGCCGCCTGCCGGCAGCACTCGCCTCAGGTGCTGGACGCGGAGGTCGCGAGAGCACTCACGCGAGCCGACTCGTGGCTGCGCGAGGCTCAGGAGCACGACGGGTCGTGGCGAGGCGCTTGGGGCGTCCAGTACATCTACGGCACCTTCTTCGGGATCCGAGGCCTGCTGGCCGCCGGGGCCGCTCCCGGCGATCCGGCGCTTCGTGCAGCCTGCCGCTGGCTGCTGGACCGTCAGCAGCCCGACGGCGGGTGGGGCGAGCACCACCGCGGCTGCCTGACCGGCCACTACGTCGCGCACGACGAGAGTCAGGTCATCCACACTGCGTGGGCGCTGATTGCTCTTCTCGAGGCCGGCCATCCGGATTGGACCGCGATCTCGCGGGGCGCGCGGTTCCTGATCAACACCCAGGCCGAGAGCGGGCAATGGCCCAAGCAGGACACGGCCGGGGTGTTCTTCCGCACCGCGCTTCTGGACTACGCCCTGTACAGGCAGTACTTCCCGCTGCACGCCCTCGCGCTCTACGAACAGCGGCGCGACACTCGGTTGGTGTGACCGCATGACCGTGACACGTACTCCGACCCTCCGGCCTTCGTCGTTCTTTCCTTCATCGCACGTGAGCACTACGGTCACCTGTCGCTCGGGCAGGACGCACAGCCATGCGCCTGCCCGGCCGAATGAATCGGCTCTCGCGGGGAAATCGTGATCATCCTCTCAGACGGCAAGACCAACGAGGTCGCCCAGCGGACCGATGACACGGAGACGCTGTGGGTGCGACTCGGCGAGCTCCCTGACACCACCGGCTGGCAGATGAAGCCTGAGGGCGCGTGCCTGGGCGAGATCTGCGTGCC
>VXNG01000021.1 GCA_009840695.1 Acidimicrobiaceae bacterium | reverse complement strand
TGTTGTGCATTGCTCCGCTGCCCGCGCGGGCGGGCACCAGACCTCGCAGGAAGTCCAAGTTCAGATCGGCGTTGCGTCTGAGCCAGGCCACCGCGGAGAGGTCTCCCTCCGCGATGGCTGCATCCTGCTCCAGGACGTACCAGAGGTCTCGTCCTGACTCTTCGAGTCGGGCGACGATCTCGGTGATCGCCACCTCTCCTCGACCAAGGGGCGGGAACAGGCCGCGCTGCACGGCCTCCATGAGCGACAGCTCTCCCGCCGTCAAGCGCGCCCTAAGGACGGGATCCACGTCCTTGAGGTGGACGAGGCCCACGCGGCGCGCGTAGCGATTCAGAAGTTCCACGACATCGGTCCCGCCGATGGTGATGTGAGCAGTGTCCAGCACGAGCGAGACGTCCGAGCCCTCCAGGACCCGGGCCAGCTCCTCGTCGGTCTCGACCAGCGAGCCGAAGTGCGAGTGGAAGGCCTGCACCAGACCGTGCGCGCCGACCATCGCATCTATCTCACCCAGGAAGCCGCACAGGGAGGCCCACTCAGGCTCGGTGAGCGGCCCCTGGCGCCAGTGGTCGGGATGGCTGACGGCGCACGTCACGAAGAACTGCCCGCCGGCGCCACCGATCAACTCGGCCCAGCGGGTGGCCGCGGCGCGGGTCTCGGCGGCGCGGTCCGGATCGTGCATGACCAGGGGGACGAATCCTCCCAGCAGGCGCAAGCCGTAGGCATCGAGCGTCGTGCGCAGTCGCTCCGGCTCGGTCGGCAGGTAGCCGAAAGAGCCGAGCTCGGTGTGGGTGAAGCCTGCTGCGGCCATCTCGGCCAGCACCCGGTCGACGGGAAGCTGGTATCCCCAGCCGGGCACCTCGCACACACCCCAGCTGATCGGGGCGGTGGCCACCCGGTCCAGCAGCGCGGTGCCTACGGCGGCAGTCATCAGATGGCCGCGACCGGCCCGCGTGCTGTCTTGGGCTTGGCGTCTGCCACCGGCATATCCCGTTCAACCCCCCGCCAGGCCTGGAATTGGAGCGCTCCATGTGGAATTGGAGCGCTCTAATGGTCTATCGTGCCCCGCGTGACATGTCAAGCCGCACACCGGAATTGACATGAGCCGCCCGACCATGGAGGACGTCGCCGAGCGGGCCAAGGTGTCGCGCGCGCTGGTGTCGCTGGTCATGAACAACTCACCGCAGGTCTCCGACGAGAAACGGGAGTCCGTGCTCCGCGCCGCCGAGGAGTTGGGCTACCGGCCCAACCTCGTGGCCCGCCAACTGGCGAAGAGGCGCACCCAGACCATCGGCGTGCTCGTCGACGACCTCAGAAACCCGTTCTTCGGAGAAGTCGTCGACGGGATCGAGGCGGAGGCCGCCGACCACGGCTTCACCGCGCTCATCCTCAATGGTCACCGCGACGCCCAGCGGGAGCTCGATGCGGTCGAGACCTTCCTGCAGTCCCGCGTGGAGGGAATGGCATTGGTCGGCCCCCGCGTCGGAGACGACGACCTTGCCCGACTCGGCGGCGCCACTCCCTGCGTGGTCGTCGCCAGCGGCGGCGCGCATCCCGGCGTCGACACTGTCACAACGGACGGTCGATGGGGAGCTGAGCTGGCCGTGCAACACTTGGCATCGCTGGGCCACACCAGGATCGCGCACATGGACGGGGGCAACAACGTGTCTGCGGAGGAGCGACGCGACGGCTACCGGTCCGGAATGCAGGCCGCGGGAATCGGCGACTTCATCGACATCCGCGCCGCGGGTGATGACGAGGCCGACGCCCTCGACGTGATCGACGAGCTTCTGTCGGAGGCCGATCCCCCGACGGCTATCTTCGCCTTTAACGATCTGCTGGCAGCCGGAGCCCTGAACCGTCTCGACGAGGCGGGCGTGGCCGTACCCGGAGAGGTGTCGCTCGTCGGGTTCGACAACACCTTCATTGCCGCCCTGCGGCATCTGTCGCTTACCACCGTGAACCAGCCGACCCTGGCCATGGGCAAGCTCGCGGTCGAGACCCTGCTGACACGCCTGTCAGACGGCACCGACGAGCCCGTGCGCCACACTCTCGAGCCGCAACTGGTGGTGCGCTCTACCACCGGCCCGCCCCCTGTGCAGGCCTCCGCCCCCGCACACGGCGCGACTGAGCGCAGCTGACCATGCTCGACCACGTCTTCACCGACGCCATCGCCGCCCTGCGCGACGCCTTCGAGGACGCGCTGCTGGAGCGACAGGCGGGTGAGGAGCGATTCCAGACCGACGTCCTGGCGGGTGACATCTCCTGGGAGAACTCGTACGCCCTCCCCGGGGAGGGGCAACCCCCCAGGGTCTGCGCCGACGTCAGCTGTGTGTGGCCCACATGGTCTCAGGCTGCCTACTTGAGTTGGTACGCGGGCGACGGCTACGCCGAACCGCCTCGCATCGAGATCAAGATCCTGTTGCGGGCCCAGTGCCTGGCCGAGACGCCCGAGCCCGCGATGGTGCTGGGCGTCCTACCCGTGACCAGCCCCGACATCGGCAGCGCGCCGCTCGCACGAGGCGGTCCCAGGGTCGAATCCCTCTATGCCGAGGATCTCGACGACGCCGACGGGACCGAATACGCCATCGACGTCGGTTACGAGGGCGCTTACGAGCTAGATGAGGCCGGCCTGTCCGACGGTGCGGAACTCGACAAGCACTTCAATGCACTCGGTGGCTGGATCGCGTCGATGCTGGTGCGCCTGGGCGACCTCGAACTGCGTTACAAGCCGGTTTCCAGGGACTGAGCCCGCTCACAGCCCGCGGCGAATCTCCCCCAGGTCCTCGTAGCGGGGCGTACGGCCCTCGGAGTGCGCCCGGAACGACTCCTCCAGATCTTCCGGATGGAACATGCCCGACTGCCACAGCGCGATGTGGCGGAGCGAGTCCTCCACGGTGTGGTCCCGGCTGTAGTTGATGGCCTCCTTGGTGCCGTGTATCGCCAGTGGCGACTTCGACGCGATCTCCGAGGCGATGTCCATGACCGCGCCCATCATCGAGTCGTGGTCGTCGAAAACCTCGTTGACCAGCCCGAGCTGGTGGGCCCGCGGCGCGGGTATGCGCCGGCCCGTGTATGCGTACTCGCGGGCTACCCCCGGTGGGATCAGCTTCGGCAGGCGCTGCAGGGTTCCCACGTCTGCGGTCATCCCGATGTTGATCTCGTGGATCGAGAACCAGGCGTCGGCCGTGGCGTAGCGGCAGTCGGCTGCGGTCACCAGATCGACGCCACCACCCACGCAGGCCCCCTGGACCGCAGCCAACACCGGCATGCGGGCCTCCTCCAGGGCGGTGAAGGACCGCTGCAGGTGCAGCAGGCTCAGGCGCACGTTCGCCCGGCGCCTCCCGATCTCACCCGATTCACTCTCGAGGGTTGCGTCGCCGGCGAAGACCGAGAGGTCCATTCCGGCACAGAAGTGACGTCCCTGAGCCGACAGCACGATCACCCGCGCCCTTCCGGAGTCGGAGATCTCGTCGACGATGGCCGGCAGCTCCGACCAGAACTCCGGGATCATCGAGTTGGCCTTGTCGCCGCGGCTGAGCCGCACGTGCGCTACACCGCCGGATTCCTCCACGTCGAAGCACTTGTATCCCACGCCTCCAGGCTAGTGCGGGAAGGACTGCGGGCTCATCGCTTCGATCAGACTCGAGATCAGCGCCTCCCATTCCTCGGCGGGCACACGGCTGTCCTCCGGCTGTGACGAGATGACCAGGCACATCCCGAGGCTCAGGGCCTGGTACAGGGCGACTATGGCGTTCGTGCTCAGATCGGGCTTGACTGATCCAGCGGCCTTGCCGCTGGAGACGATGGCACCCAACTTGGCGGCCTCCTCCTCTGTCGAATGGGAAACGGCGGCACGGAAGCTGTCGTCGCGCCGTGCGCTGACGAAGGCCTCGAGCATCACTCCCCTCGCCACGAGGTTGTCGGTCGAGACCAGATCGGCGCCCACCCGCGCCAGCGTCTCACGTGCGGAAGCCTCGGCGTTGGCCGGCGAGAGTTGCATGCACTGCGGAGCGATGTAGCGCACCGCGTCAACGATCAGATCTCGCTTTCCGGTCCAGCGAGCATAGATCGCGCCGGTGGTGAGACCGGCGCGACGGGCTATGTCGGAGACCGTGGCCGCCTCGAACCCGTGCTCTGCGAACGCGGCGACGGCCGCGTCCAGCAGGCGCTCCGTGGCATCGCGCGCCCGGCCGGTCGAGCCGTCGCTTGATTCAGGGGCCATTACGAGGTTCCAATTTGATAATAACTGTTATTGTGGAATATGCGGTAACATGCGCTATAATTGTATTAGTCGCAGCAGTCGAGACACAACGATTGAGCGAACCGACACCCCCGTCGGTCCCAGACGGCCGCTCAGAATCGGGCGACGAATCTGCGCAGGTTGCGCGCCCAGACGGCGCTGAGCACCCGGCGAGCCACGACCGCACCGATCGCTCCGCCCATCCACCAGGGGAACCGCAGCGTCTCGCTCCACTCGAAGTGCGTGTGAACCGCTCCGTCGGGTGCGGCGCAAGGCGTGAGCCGGAACTCGCCGACACCTGAGACAACGCCGTGGTGGCGTATCCCCATCGCCCGCGCATCTCGCCAGCCGGTGACCTCCATCCGATCGATGAGCCGCATCGGACCCAATCGTGTGACGCACTCGAATCGCACCCCGACGCCCTCAGTGTCATCAGTCAGGAAGCGGATCGACTCGGCGTCACTCATCCACTCGATGTGGCGGTCTATGTGTCGCAGGTCCTCCCACACCACCGAAGGCGCGGCGGGCACGGTCGTCGAGACGCCGATGGTGACCACCAGCCGAGCCTACGGCGCACTGATCAGAGCGCTAGGCAGGCTCGCTCGCGGCAACAAGCTCCGACAGCGCCATCCTGGGGCGGGCACCGACATGGCTGATGACCTCGGCCGCGGCCCGGCTTCCCCATTCTGCACAGCGGGCCAGCGGCGCGTCGCGCGTGAGACCCCACAGGAACCCCGCGGCGTACAGGTCACCGGCCCCAGTGGCGTCGACGACTTGCGTGACCTCGGCCGCAGGCACCACCTCCAACGCCGAGCCCTGAGCCACCACCGAGCCGCGGGCACCGCGGGTGACGGCGATCGTCCGGGCCATCTCGGCCGTGCGCCGGAGGGCCGCCGAGAAGTCGTCGGTGGAGTGCAGAGCGCACACCTCTGCCTCGTTGGCCAGGACCACGTCGACGCGGTCCTCGATCAGATCGAGCCACTCGTCGCGATGCCGCTGCACGCAGTACGAGTCGCTCAGCGCCAGCGCCACCGTCCTGCCCGCGGAGGCCGCTGCCGCCATGGCGACGCGGATGGCGTCCTTGGCCACCTGCACATCCCAGAGATATCCCTCGCAATAGGTGATCCCGGCCGAGGCGACCAGATCGGTGTCCACGTCTGGGGGGCTGAGCAGAGCGGCGATGCCCAGGTAGGTGTTCATGGTGCGCTCCGCATCCGGCGTCACCTGGACCAGGCAGCGGGCGGTCGCAGGACCGTCGGGTGCCGGGGGCACGTCGAAGGAGACTCCGGTCGCCCGGATGTCGTGGATGAACACCTCGCCGAGCTGGTCGTCGCGCACCTTGCCGATGAAGGCGGCCCGCCCGCCAAAGGAGGCCACCCCGGCCGTGGTGTTGGCCGCTGATCCGCCGGAGGCGGCCACGCCCGGCGGCATGGCGTCGTACAGCTCGGCAGATCTCTCCGCGCTGACCAGGGTCATGGCCCCCTTCACCAGGTCGTTGTCGCCGATGAACGAGTCGTCCACCGAGGCGATCACGTCCACGATGGCGTTGCCGACACCCACCACATCGAGCACTGGTTCCAATAGTCCTCCCTATCCGCCCAAGACAGTAGGCGCGAGGGACGGGGGTGGGCCTCAGCCCGTCGCCACCCGGCGGGCCAGCGAGCGGGCCGCAGGCTTGCCGAGCGGGTCGAAGCGCGTTAGCCCTAGTGTCCCGTCTCGATCCAATCCCTCGTCAGGCGGCCACCCAACCAGCCGAAGAACCTGAACATGATCAGACCGAGCGCCGCGGAGTAGAGGATAGCGCCGTAGAGCTCGTTCATGCGCAGCTGGGCCCGGTACTGATCGAGCAGGATCCCGAGGCCCGGCTCTCCTTGGCGGAAGAAGAACTCCCCCACGATCGCGCCGATAACCGACGCTCCCGCTGAGATCCGAAAGCCCGCGAACACGGCCGGTATCGCCGCCGGGAAGTGAAGCTTCCGGAGTGTCTGCATTCGGGAGGCCTCATGAAGAAGAAAGAGATCGCGCTGGTGGCGATCCGGGCTCTTGAGACCGAAGAGGGTGTTGGTGATGATCGGAAACAGAGCGATGATCGTGGTCACGATGACCCGGCTTGTGAAGTTGAACCCGAACAGCAGTCCGATCAATGGAACGATCGCCAGTATCGGCACGGTCTGAAGCAGCACCGCGAACGGGTACAGCGAGTCCTCCATCCACAGGGCTTGACTCATCAGCACGGCGGTCACCAGGCCGATCGCGATAGCGATGCCCAAGCCGACGACCGAGGCTCGGCCGGTAATCAGGAACCCTTCAACGAGTTCGCTTCGGATTCCTGAGTCGAAGACGGACTTCTCGAATACCTCGTGGGGGGGCGGCACTAGGAACTTGCGCCCTTCAGACATGAGAACCCCTCCGGCGAGGTACCACAGCCCGATCGCTGCGCCCGCGGTCAACGTTGGACCGACCAGTCGCATCGGCGGGATCTTGGTCAACTTGCCGAACCACCTTCCGCCGGGCTGTCCGGAGTCACGTTCAGCTGGCATCTTCTCCTGCTGGCACTGCGCCTCTAGACGATGAGGGAGTCCGGCATCGCTGGGAGTCCAAACTGCACCAAGTCCCTCCCAGTCAATAGGTGACGGCGGCGGGCAGCCCCGCTGGCATTTCGACGGTAGCACAATCTGGGACGAGCATCGCCCCCGCGTCACGCCCGGGACGCGGCATGTGGGCCCCTCCGAAGACGGAACCGTAGAACGCCTCTATGGAGGGGCCGCGGGCAGTTGTGGCTTCGAACCAGCCGACCGACGAGAGTGCTGGTCGGCTGGTTCGATCCCGAGACGTGTCACAGTCCGATGCTGTCGTCGATGAACTGGTTCGTATAGAGATCACCGGCAGTGACATCGGGGTTGACGGTGTCTGATCCCTGTCCCAGAAAGATCGGGACCGTGATGTCGATCATCGCTTGGACCCGGTCCTCTTCGTAGTCCCCGAGCACATCGTTGGCGCCGTTGCCGACCAGGTTGACTGCGGTCATCTGGCTGGTGGCATATTCGTTCTCTTCAGGCGACAGCGGGACGGGGGAGGAGTACTCAGCCGAGAGGTGCTCCGTGATCCGGAGCGCTGGGCCGGGATTGGCGAGAAAGTCGACGACCGCCTGCTGGACGAGCGGCACGAACAGCGACAGACAGTCAGCCGCCTCGGTCACGCTGTCCGGGTGGACCTGCACAGTCCGGTAGTTCGGGTACCCGGCGTCATGGACCAGCATGGTTGAGACTTCCCGGCCCCACTGCTCGATTGAGTTCTCGTACTGGTACTCGGAGTTGGTGGCAAACCCCTGCTGTACGATCGCTCCTCCCTCGCCGACGAAGCGGGCCGGTGAGAAGTCCCAGGAGTAGTCGATCTGGCCGGGATCGAGCTTTCCGATCGCGCCCAGCGCCTCGGCATACACGGCGTTCGAGGAGACCAGGACGGTGGCGCCGGAGTCCCTGATGTCCTCGATGGTCGAGATGTCATGTGTCGCCGGGTCCCACATGAAGTTCTGCGGGTGCTTGTCGTAGGGGACGAACACGCCGACAGTCGGGAACGCGGCCGACGCCGAGATGACTGCATCGAGGTTCGTGGTCGCCAGGAGGATGTCGCGGTCGGCATGAAGGAGCGAATACTCCTGTTGGAAGCCGGTGAGCGGCCCTCCACCCCGGATCTCGATGGTCAGGTTCGGGTCGGCCACCGCGGGACCGCTGTAGGAAGCGGAGTTGGTGTCCACGGCCGCGTTGGCGTGGTCGATGAGCTGGTACCAGAGGCCGTGTGTGGCCTGGGGGAACCAGTCCGTCTGTATGACGACGGGATTCGGACACACTGACGCGAGGTCGACCGGCATGTCTTCGGCGGGCTCCTCCATGGGTTCCTCCGCCGGTTCCTCGGCGGGCTCCTCCATGGGTTCCTCCGCCGGTTCCTCGGCCGGTTCCTCCATGGGCTCCTCCGCCGGTTCCTCGGCCGGTTCCTCCATGGGCTCCTCCGCCGGTTCCTCGGCCGGTTCCTCAGCTGGTGCCTGGGGCGCCGCCTCCTCGTCGTCGTCGCCACAGGCTGCGGCTACCAGCACGAATGCCAGCAACAGCGCCAACATCCTCCAGATCGTTGCTCGAGGTGAATACTTCATTGTCTCCTCCGGGTTGAAAGGGTCTTGGTCATACGGTCTCTCGCGTGGTCGCTGCGATCTTGGCCGCGATCCACTCGCCGGCCGCAACAGGATCGAGACACTCTCCATCAGGGCCTACACACGTCGGGACGCAGGCGATGACGGCGTCGATGCTCGGGTTGAAGAAGAGCGGAGAGGTCAGGCGGGACACGCCCGGATCCTCCGGGAACACCACACGGTGAAGACTCGAACGCCACCGGTGGTTCGTCCACGCCGCTAGGAGGTCGCCGATATTGACGACGTATGCGTTCCGCACACAGGGCACGGCGCGCCAGACGCCGTCCCTTGTCTTGACCTCGAGGCCGGACTCCCCGTCGGAGTACAGAATCGTGAACGCGCCGTAGTCGGTGTGCTCGCCGCGGCGAAACTGCCCGGCGGGAGGTTCAAGGACCGTCGACGGGTAGTGGTTGATGACCATCGTCGAGCAGGGGAGATCGAACTTGTCGTCGAACCACCCCGGCTCGAGGCCGAGCGCGGTCGCGAAGACGCGGAGCAGGCTATGGGCGAGGGCCGAGGTCTCCTTCAGGTATCGCTCAACCGCATCCCTGAGCCCCGGCGTCCGGGGCCAGATGTTCTCGGCGAAGAAGCTGTCCACATGGTCAACTCCCGCAGCGGCATACCGCTTGCGTTGGTCGCCCGACAGTTCAGGTCCGAAGGAGAGGAACTCAAGCAGGTCCGGTGGGGTCTCGATGCCCAGACTCCCGGCCGTCGACATCGAGCCAACTCCCCAGTAGCCGCGGAACACACGAATGTTCGGGGGCGCAAAGGCGAGCTTCTCCGCGGCGGGGCTATCGAAGAAGTCCCGGGCGGCAACATCGAGGTTCTGGTTCACCTCGGGTGGAACGCCGTGCCCGCTGATCACGATGAATCCGTGCTCTTCGCACGCGGCTCGAATCTGCTGGACGACTGCGTCTGCCGCGGGACCACCGGCAGCGAACGGCCCTATGTCGATCACGGGGACCTCGAGAGTGTCGCTCACGATTGTGCTCCTATCAAATGCGCTTTTAGTCTTATCAAAATACGCCTGCTACTGTCAACATCGTGGCGAGTCCTCAACAGCCTTGATCGGCCCAGACTCTTCTGCAGGTCGTTGGACGATCGGCGCGCCACGTATCCTTTGCCCGGACATTACGAAGGATTCTGATGGGATCAAGACCCGTTCTAGCCAGCGCGACCGAAGAACGCGATCAGTTGCACCTCCGCCTAGGCGCAGAGATCCGTGCCCGGCGCACGGCACGCGACCAGACGCTGAAGGCGCTGGCCTTTGAGGCCGGAATCTCCTACTCGTTCCTGAGCCAGATCGAGCGCGGCCTCGCCGCGCCGAGCATGATCTCGCTGCACAAGATCGCCACCGCGCTGGGTACCACTGCACCGGAGCTCATGATGGCCAAGGCTCCCAGCCAGGCTCTTCGGGTGGAGGCCAGTTCGGGTCCACGGGTAGCCAACTCACACGACGCGACCGACAGCGGCGTCAGCCGGGTCCTAGCGTCGGCACGCGAGCCCATGCGCGTGACCGAGGTCACCGGCGCTCCCCGAATGTTCCTCGACTTCTGGGAGCACCCAACCGACGAGTTCGTCTATGTCATCTCGGGAAGCGTCGGCCTGCAGGTCGGAGACGACTACGTAGTGCTCGGCCCGGGTGACTCGATTTCGTTCGACGGTGAGGTTCCCCACCGGTATCGCCGCGTCGGCGACGAGATTCCCAAGTTCCTGATCGTTGAATTCTCGCCAGCTCGGCGCACGCCCAACTGAACAGGACCTGCTAACGAGCGGCGGCTAGCGTCCCGTCCCGCATGATCTTCTCAGCCTCGTCCTGGTCGTAGGTGAAGTGTGCATCGGTCACCATGTCGACAATGCCAGGCTTGCGAACAAAGGGCATGGACGGGTCCATTTGCAGGCCGGGCAGGCGCGTCAACGCTTCTCTGAGCAGCGTTGCCGTCTCGAGTCGGGCCAGATTGGCGCCCAGACAGTGATGCACGCCCCAGCCGAAGCCGAGGTGGCGATTCGGTGAGCGGGCGGGATCGAACACGTTCGGATCAGATTGCGCCTCGCCCCCATTCACTGCCTCGTCCCGGTTCGCCGCCGCGAACCAGATCGTGACCATGCTCCCTGCGGGGATGGCGACGCCGCCCACATGAGTGTCCTTCAAGACGTGCTGAGTCTCTTGAGGGAACGGCGTTCCGAACCGGATGATCTCTTCGACGATCGTCTTGACGGCTTCATCGTCGTTCAGGACGCGGCGCGTGTAGTCCAGATAGTCGAACTCGGCTAGGTAGGACAGTGCGTTCGCCAAGCTGGCACCCGTAGTGTCCGTTCCTGCGGCGATGAAGCCGAAGATGAAACCGATCAGCTCCTCGTCGGTGATCTCTCCCTGCCGCCAAGCGGTGACGATGACGTCAAGCAACTCGTCACCGGGGCGCAAGAGCCGCTTGGCCACCAGCTTCCAGAAATACGCCTGCAGATCGAATTGGGGCGGCAGGTCGGAGTATGAGGCGCTGGTGAACTCATTGAGTCTCTCCCGCATCCATCCCTCCTGATCAACGTCGATGCCGGTCAATGCACAAATCACTCGCATCGAGAGTCTGGACGAAAGGTCCGTCGCGGCATTCACGCGGCCGGTCCCTCTGGACACGACCTCGTTTATGAGGTCGATTGTGATCTGCTGTACGACCGGCGTCATGGTCTTGACCGACCGGAGCCTGAACCACGGCTCGACCGTCTTGCGGAGGATGTCGTGGCGGACCTCCTCGCCATTCACGGAGAATGGTTCGAACGTCCACATAAAGCCGTAGGTCATGTGACCGCCGACCAGCCATGGGGGGCGACGCGAGAGCGCCTGATCGCGGTTGGCCAGGACCTCAATCACATGCGAGTAGCTGAAGAAGTGGTAGCAACCGCTCTCATCCCGGAACGGTGGTGTCTCGGCTGAGTGGAACTTGGGGTCCCTGACGAAGTCCGAGGGCCTCGCTGTGCTCCTTATCACCCTGTCATCACCCTCTCTCATTGCGGTTTGCACGGGATCTGAAGGATCCCATAGATTTTGATCAGAGTAAAACTCCGCGAGCGCAAGGTGTGAATTCAGACTCGGGGCGGGCGGCGGCGCGTCCCAGTCGTGACCGATGGAGGTGGACCATGAAACGGCTGGCGGGCAAGACAGCTCTAATCACCGGCGGTGGGACCGGTATCGGTCGCGCGGCTGCGGTGATGTTCGCAAGCGAGGGGGCGGCGGTTTCCGTTGCGGGCCGACGTGAGGGTCCGTTGCTCGAGACGGTGGGTCTCATCCACCAGATCGGCGGAACGGCCGAAGCGGTCCGAGGGGACGTGAGCGTGGACAAGTCGGCCCGCGCGATGATCGACGCCGCAGTGGCGGCTCACGGCAGGTTGGACATCGTGGTCCACTGTGCGGGCATAGCACGTCGCAACCAGGTCATCGCTGACCTCTCTGACGAGGACGTCGATCTCCAGCTTGGCATCAACCTGAAGGGTTTCCTCTGGGTCGCGAAGCACGCGACGTCCTACATGGTCGACCACGGTGGGGGCGCGATCGTCGCCGTGTCCTCGGTCTTGTCGATCGTAGGTATCCCGGGGATCGCGGTCTATTCTGCGACCAAGGGCGGGATCAACAGCCTCGCCCGCAACCTGGCCAGCGAGTTCGCTGGAGCCGGGATTCGCGTGAACACGGTGTCACCCGCAGACGTTCAGACAGACATGCTCTATGAGGGTCGGGAGGACTTCGACGACTACGCCGACGCCTACGCACAGGCATACCCGCTCGGTCGGATCGGTACGCCCGAGGATGTCGCTCACGCCGTGCTCTACCTCGCATCGGATGAAGCCTCCTGGGTCACCGGACAGAACCTGGTCCTCGACGGCGGGTTCACGCTGACGTGAGATATGTGGCCGGCGATCACGTCCATGATGACGTGGCCGACACCCACCACATCGAGCACTAGATCAAAGAGGCCTCCCTGTCCGCCCAAGACAGTAGGCGCGAGGGACGGGGGTGGGCCTCAGCCCGTCGCCACC
>VXNG01000226.1:3093-12927 GCA_009840695.1 Acidimicrobiaceae bacterium | reverse complement strand
CAGCGCCTGCTTCAGGCCGTATCCCGCATGGTCCGCCCCCACCGCGATCCTCATGCTCGCATCCTAGGAGAGCTTGGGCCAAGGTAGGGTTCGGCGAGGGAGACGGGAGTGATTGCAGACAAGTCGGCGCTAGAGAAGCGTGCCATGCGACTAGCACTGCGCCTTCGCGAATGGAGGCGTAGACGATCACACGCCACGATCAGCCGCGACCAGCTTCTTCCATCATGGCTCGGCCTTGGCGACCTGGGGTTCGACGTGTTGGTGTGGCTGCTGTTCCTGGTGCCACCGTCCGCGTTGCTTGGGTTCGTGGCCTGGCGTTGGCTGGGATAGCCCCGTTCTGCGCGCAGCATGGAGGCCGGTGCCCAGCACTTGGGCTTGGAGCCGGCGCACCGAGCGCTAAGACCTCGATTCCTGGACCACCGCGAGGATCTCGTCGAGGCTGATTGGCCCCTCTCGCAGCACCGCCGGGGTCGATCCGGTCATGTCCACGACCGTGGATGACGCGCCGGGGCGGGGGCCGCCGTCGACCACCAGGCCCAGAGTCGGGAACAGGTCGGCCACGCCTTGGGCGGTGGACGGAGTGGGTCCGCCATGAAGGTTGGCGCTGGTCACGGCCAGCGGTCCCGGTCCGGCGATGGCCTGCATGGCGTCGTCGCCCGGCAGGCGCACGCCGATAGTTGAGCCTTTGCCGAGGTGCGGGGGCGCGCTGGCCATGCGGGCCGCCACGATGGTGAGCGGGCCAGGCCAGAAGTGCTCGGCCAACCTCCGGGCCGGCTCGTCGAGCTCCACCAACGATGCAGCTGCGGCCACATCGGCGACTAGTACCGCGATGCTGCGGTCGGCGGGGCGCTGCTTGAGTTCGAAGAGTTGCTCGATCGCGTCGACGTCCGCCGCGCCGGCGGCGAGCCCGTACACGGTGTCGGTAGGCACGCCCACCGGCTCACCGGACCGGAGCACGTCGAGAGCGGCCGCCACCGCTGCCGCCCGCTCCCCGGGGTTGACGGCGGGCATCACCCGTTGAGAGCTCATCGCAGCCGCGCTATCACGACACGGTCGAGGCCAGCGATGTCTTGCTCCACCCGTATCTTGGCGAATCCGGCATCCGCGGCAATGCCCGCCGATTCCTGGGCGCGATGCGAGGCCACCTCCAGGACCAGGGTTCCACCAGGCCGAAGCCATCGGGGTGCCTCGCCGACCACTCGTTGGACTGCCTCGTCGCCAGTCGGACCCGACCACAGCGCCACCGCCGGCTCCCAGTCGGCCACCACCGGCGGTAGCTCTTCGCTCGTGCCGATGTAGGGAGGGTTCGACACTACGACGTCCACAGATCCCTGCAGCGCACCGGGAAGGGCCTCGAACCAGTCGCCCTCATGCAGCGTCACGCGGGTTGCAGCCCGGCCGATGCCAGCGAGGTTCGCGCTGGCCACGGCCAGAGCCTCGGTCGACACGTCCGTGGCGAACACCCTCGCTCGAGGGCACTCGACCGCCACTGACAGCGCAATGGCCCCCGAGCCGGTGCCCAGATCCACAACCACCACGTCGCGGTCACGGCCCGCTCCGACCGAGCGGTTGGCCACCTCGTCCGCCGCGAAGCCGGCCACAACCTCTGTCTCCGGCCGGGGAATGAGCACACGGCGGTCGACCATCAGATCGAGGGTGCGGAAGCTCCACGAGCCCACCACGTACTGCAACGGCTCGCCCACACTCCGTCGTTCCAGCATCGAATAGAACCAGGCCGCAGCCCGTTTCGTGGCCGGCTCATCGAGGACGCTCTCAAACTCCGCGGGAGCTGCCCCTGCCGCGGCCTCTACGATGCGCCGAGCGTCGATGTGGGGCGAGTCCACGCCTTCGGTTCCGGCCAGACGGTGCCGCGCCTCATCGAAGAGGGTGCGCCACGGCACGGGTTCATCGGTTGAGACCACGGCCCCGCGATCGGCCTCAGGCGTCGTCGCCGGCGGCCAGCAGTGTCCGCTGCTCGTCCTGTACGAGCGCGTCGCTCAACTCGTCGAGCTCGCCGGCCAGCACCCGGTCCAAACGGTAGAGGGTGAGGCCGATGCGATGGTCGGTGACCCGGTTCTCCTTCATGTTGTAGGTGCGGATCTTCTCGGACCGGTCGCCGCCGCCGACCTGGCCCCGGCGCATGGCCGACTGCTCGGCCGAGGCCCGGTCCTGCTCGGCCTGCAACAGCCTCGACCGCAGCACCCTCAGCGCCTTCTGCTTGTTCTGGAGCTGGCTCTTCTCGTCCTGCATGGCCACCACCAGGCCGCTGGGCAGGTGGGTTATCCGCACCGCCGAGTCGGTGGTGTTCACCGACTGTCCACCTGGTCCCGACGAGCGGAAGACGTCGACCTGCAGCTCGGCATCGTCGATCCTCACGTCGACTTCCTCGGCCTCCGGCAGCACCGACACCGTGGCCGACGACGTGTGGACCCGGCCCTGCGACTCGGTCACCGGCACCCGCTGCACCCGGTGGGTGCCCGCCTCGTGCTTCATGCGGGTCCAGGCCTGATCGCCGGAGATGAGCCCGCTCACCTCGGTGTACCCCCCGAGGTCCGACGGCGAAGCCGCCAGCGGTTCCAGCTTCCAGCGCCGTCGCTTGGCGAACGCCTGGTACATGCCGAACAGGTCGCGGGCAAACAGGTTGGCCTCCTCGCCGCCGGCCGCGCCGCGTATCTCGACAATCACGTTGCGGCCCTCGTTGGGGTCGGGCGGGAGCAGCAGGACTCTCAACTCCTCGGTGGCCGCCTCGGCGGCCGCCTCGAGCTCGTCGATCATCTCTCGCAGTTCGGCCCTCTCGGCTGCGTCGGCCGCGCCGTGCATGCGGCGAGCCTCGTCGAGGTCGTCCTGGACCGAGCGGAACCGCTGTCCCGTGGCCACGATCTCGCTGAGTTGCTTGTGGCGGCGACCCAATTCGGCCAGACGGCGCGGGTCGGACTGCACCGCGGGGTCACCCAGGCGCATCTCCACATCCCTCAGCTCGTTTTCGAGGCCGGCTATCCGCTCCAGCATGGTTCGAGACTACCGGCCCCACCGGTGCGCTCTGGGCGGTCCGACAGGTATCAGAGCGAGGCCAGGAAAGAGTCGACCACGGCCACGATCTCGGTGTCGACCCGTGGTCTGGGATCATGGCCCTGACCCTCGAGCCAGTGGACGGTCACATCGCCGGAGATCGCTCCGACGTGGGCCGCGAACTCCTCGGGCGTGCCGAACGGGTCGCGGTCGCCGTTCACGAACATCGCAGGCACGCTGACATCACCAAAGTGCTCGACCCTCAGCTTGTCGGGCTTGCCCGGCGGGTGCAGCGGGTAGCTGAGCAGCACCAGCCCGGCGGCGGGCAGCCCCTCGGCCACCGCCATGGAGCACATGCGTCCCCCCATGGAGCGACCGCCGAGAGCCAGCTCGGCCGTGGTGGCGCCGAGGTCGGCCGCGAAGGCCTCGGCCCCGGCGCGAACCTCGGCAATCAGTTTCGGGGCCCGGTCGGGAAAGCGGCGCTCCTCACGCCTGTAGGCGAACTCCATGCGGCGCACCGGCACGTCGAGTCCGGCATCCATAGCGACCAGCGTGTGCTGGTCGGCATTGCCCCCAGCCCCGGGAAACAGCAGCAGACCCGCCACTGCGGTGGGCTTGTCAACGGGGCCTGGCTGCATCTCTCGAAGACTAGGTGCGAATAGCCCTCCCGCTCTCGAAGCCAGCGCTAGCGTCCGGCCATGGAAAGACCCAACATCCTGGTGGTCATGGCCGACCAGCTGGCCCCGCACTTCACCGGGGCTTACGGGCACCCGCTGGTGCGTACGCCAGCCATGGACGCGCTGGCCGAGCGGGGAGTTCGCTTCGACGCTGCCTACTGCAGTTCTCCGCTGTGCGCACCGTCGCGGTTCTCGATGATGTCGGGGCGGCTCGCGTCGGAGATAGGGGCGTTCGACAACGGAGCCGAGTTCGTGGCGTCCATCCCCACCCTGGCCCACTACCTGCGCCTGGCCGGCTACCGCACGACGCTGTCGGGCAAGATGCACTTCGTCGGACCCGACCAGCTCCACGGCTTCGAGGAGCGCCTCACCACCGACGTCTACCCGTCCGGCTTCGCCTGGGCCGCCAACTGGGACGCGGCCGCCGAGCATCCCGGCAAGTGGTACTACGACTTCGAGTCGGTGACCGAGGCCGGTCCGGTGCTGGCCAACTTCCAGATCGACTACGACGACGAGGTCGGATTCGCAGCCGTGCGCCGCCTCTACGACTTGGCCCGGCCCCACACCGATGAGCGGCCGTTCTTCCTGGTGGCGTCGTTCACCCATCCCCACGATCCCTATGAGGCCCGGCCCGAGTGGTGGAACCTCTACGACCACGACGACATCGACTTGCCCGATCCCATCCGCGACGAGGAGGTCGACCCCCACACCCTGCGCATCCGCCAGGGCACCCAAGGCGACACCGCCGGCTATACGGAGGCCCACTACCGCAACGCCCGCCACGGGTACTACGCGGCCACCAGCTATTTCGACTCCTGGCTGGGCCGCCTGGTCGATGCGCTGGCCGAGACCGGCCGCCTGGACGACACCGTGGTCATCGTCATCAGCGACCACGGCGACATGCTGGGCGACCGCGGGGTGTTCTTCAAGATGTCGTTCTTCGAGCGCTCGGCCCGGGTGCCGCTGATCATGGCCGGGCCCGGCATCCCCGAGGGCACGACCGTCCCCAACGCCTGCTCGCTGGTCGACCTGCTGCCCAGTCTGCTCGACATCGCCTCCGATGGCGGTGCCTGGCCCGAGTTCGACACGCCGATCTCGGGGCGCAGCCTCTGGGAACTGGCCTGCGGCGGCAGCGACGACGTAGACGAGACCGTCGGCGAGTACATGGCCGTGTTGACATCGCATCCGCTCTTCATGATCCGCCGGGGCCGCCACAAGTACATCCACTGCGATTCCGATCCTCCACTGCTCTACGACGTCGAGGCCGACCCGCTTGAGCGCACCAACCTGGCCGACAAACCCGGCTGCGCCGAGCTGGCCGCAGCCTTTGCGGCCGAGACCGCGCAGCGTTGGGACAGCGCGGCCATCCGCGCGCGGGTACTCGCCTCCCAGCGATCGCGGCGCGCCATCCAGGCCGCGATCGGCACCAACGGGCCCGGCTGGGACTACCGGCCCGAGCGCGACGCCAACACCGAATACGTGCGCGACCACACGACCTACGCCCAGATCGGCACCCGGAGCCGGGTCAGCCTCCCAGCCTGAACCGCGGCGAGGCTTGGCTCAGATGGCCTTGATGGCGGCCATGACGGCCTTCCAGCGGTCGGGGTCGCCCCGGAACGGGGCGTAGAACGAGGTCCGGGTGACGACATCGCCGTAGCGGCGGGCGAGTTCGGGAGCTATCCCTTCGGGCGACGCGACCACCGCGAAGGCGTTGAGCATCTCGTCGTCGATGAGGGCGCCCATCTCGACCCACTGGCCCTGCTTGGACAGGGCGTTGAGCTCGGTCTGGAGGTCGCCCCAACCCTCGATCTCCAGTACCGGCCGGTAGGCGGGCGTCGAGCCGTAGAAGGCGATCTGCTGACGGGTGGAGGCTGCGGAACGCTCCATCTCCTCATCGGTCTCACCGGTGACGACGAATGACGATCCCGCGATCTGGTAGCCGTCCATCTGGTGGCCCGCCTCAGCGCGGCCCCGCTCCAGCGCCGGCAGCGTGACCTCTCGCAGATACTTCTCGGTGGTGAACGGATGGCACAGGAACCCGTCGCACACCTCGCCGGCCACTTCGGTCATCAAGGGGCCGACCCCGGCCAGCAGGATCGGCGGTGGTCCGAAATCGCCGAGGTCGCGGGCGTGGGGCGTGAACATCGGCGTCATCAGGGTGTGCCGGTAGAACTCGCCCTCGAAGCGCAGGCGTGAGCCGTGCAGCCAGGCGTCCCAGATGGCCCGGACAGCCTGCACCATCTCGCGCATACGGGCCGCGGGCTTGCTCCATTCCATCGAGAAGCGCTTGATGATGTGGGGCTTGATCTGGCTGCCGAGCCCCAGCACGAAGCGGCCCTGCGAAAGCGTCTGCAGATCCCACCCGATATTGGCCAGCAGCATGGGGTTGCGGGCGAACGCCACCGCGATGGCGGTGCCCAGCTCGACCTCGCGGGTGCTGGTCGCGGCGACGGCTAGGGGCAGGAACGGATCGTGGGGCCCCTCGACCGTCCACACGCCCGAGTAGCCGGCCGCCTCCAGTTGGGCGGCCGCCGTTCCGACCTCGGTGATCGAGCCGGTAAGCAACGCATCGACCTTCATGGCCGGCGACAGTACCCAGCCGAAGCAGCGACAGCACCGGGCCGGCCGCCGCAGCCTCTCTCAGTAGCCTCACCGCAACCGGGGGTGCTGATGACGACTACCAACATCGAAGGTTTCGTGCTTCGGGGCGGCGAGAGTTGGCGTTCGCCGTGGAGTTCCTACCGGTGGCTCCGGGACAACGACCCGGTTCATTGCGTCGACCATCCCGAACTCGGCCGGTTCTGGGTGCTGTCGAGATTCGGCGATGTCCTGGACGCAGCCCGTGATACGGCCACGTTCTCGTCAGCTCAGGGGCTCACGCCCGGACCTGATTCGGGCGTGATGTTCGAGGACGGCACCCGCCCCATTGTGATGATGGATCCCCCGGATCACACGAGCATGCGCCGTCTGGTGTCGAGGCCCATGACGCCGCGCATGGTCTCGCCGATCGAGCCGGCTGTCCGGGCCTTCGTGCGGGAGCGGCTCGGCGATGTCCCCGCTGAGAGCGAGATCGACATAGTCGAGGTGCTGTTCAAGCCGCTGCCCAGCTTCGTGGTGGCCCACTACCTGGGTGTGCCGCCCGATGATCGCATTCGCTTCGACGATTGGACGGACAGCATCGTCGCGGCCAACGCCGACGCGGACCTGGAGTCGGCGACCGACGCCTTCCTGGGGCTGTTCGCCTTCGGATCGGAACTGATCGAGCGCCGCAAGGTCGAGTCGGGCGACGACCTGGTGTCGCTGCTGGTGCAGGCCGGCGAGGGCGCGGTCTCAGCGGGTTGGATCGTCGGGTTCGTGTTCACCATGGTCACCGGCGGCAACGACACCACCACGGGCCTGCTGGGCGGTGCGGCCGCGCTGCTCACCGAGAGATTGGACCAGCGCCGGCTCCTCCTCGACGATCCCGCCCTGATCCCCGGAGCCGTCGAGGAACTCCTCCGGCTGACCTCACCGGTGCAGAACCTCGCCCGCACCACCACCGCCGATGTCGGGCTGCACGGCACGACGATCTCGGTGGGCGACAAAGTGCTGCTTCTTTACGGATCGGCCAACCGTGACGAGCGGGTGTTCGGGGCGGACGCCGGAGAACTCGACGTCTGCCGGCCGATCGACAGGATGGTGTCGTTCGGCTATGGAGCCCACCATTGCCTGGGCGCGGCCGCGGCCCGCCTGCAAGCCGTGGTGGTGCTCGAAGAATTGCTGGCGCGCTTCCCTGACTTCGCGGTGGATCTGGAGGCCGGCCGGTTCGCTTCGGGCGCCTACGTCCGGCGATACGAGAGCCTCCCGTTCGTGGTCCGCACATGAGTCTCGGCGGCGCTGATGCCGGCGGGAACGTGACAGGAGGGGCCTCGGGCGAGGATCTGTACCGGATCGTGTGCGAATACGCCGCTCTGGGACACCATCGGTCGGGCACCGACCGCGACGTTGCCACGACGGAGTGGTTCGTTGAGCTGATGAGCGACCTGGGCGACGTGACCACCGCGCCGGTGGAGTTCGATCGCTACGAGGCCAACAGCGAGTTGACCGTCGACGGGCGCACCCTCGAGCATCTGCCCCTGTACTACGAGTTCACCGGGGAGGTCGACACCTCGGACGTGGCTGTGCGACGGTTCGATCCTCTCGGGGGCGGGTTCCCCCGCGTGGCCGACGAACTCATCAAGGAGACCAGGCAGGGTGGAAATGAGGCGCTGGTGATCTGCACCGACCATCTGGACGGCGAGTTGGTCGCCATCAACCGGGAACTGGCTGCCAGCCCTTCCGGGTTGCCGACGGTCCTAGTGGCTGGGCGCCACTACGAGGCTCTGGCGTCATCGGCGCTTCGCCTGAGGCTCAACGCGCGGTTGGCTGCTGGCCGCACCGCCAACATCGAGGTCAGCAACGACCAGCCGGGGCGCCGGCTGGTGCTGACCACCCCGCTCAATGGCTGGTTCGGCGCAGCCGGCGAGCGAGGAACCGGCATTGCCGTACTGCGCCATGTGGCCGAGCGGCTCACCGGCCGCCCGTTGACGGTGGTCGCCACCGGCGGCCACGAGCTGGGCTACATGGGCGCGTACGCCTGGATCGACCGGTGCACCGAGCCGCCCGCGTGCGTTGCGCACATCGGTGCGTCGCTCGCCGTTGAGACCGCTGTCGGGGGCGACCGTCGACTCATCGACAGCCGCATCGCGATGACCACACTGGGCGAATCAACCGCCCGTCGGGTGGCCGCGGCCCTCGATGATGCCGGGATCACGCTGCGCTGCGACTCGGACACGTGGCTCGGGGAGGGTGAGGCGTGGAGCCTTCTGGGCGTCCCGGTGCTGTCGACAACGGGTGCCGGCCCGGATTTTCACACCCCGTCCGATACACCCGAGCGGGCTACGTCACCGGGTGCCCTGGCCACGGTCGCCGACGCCGTGCATCGGGCTGTGGCCGCTTTCTGCGACGCCACTACGGTCTGCTCGTAGGTTCATAGGCTCAAGCAGGACTCAAGGGAGTACGGCATGCAGGTTCGAAGAGTCGCCGGAGCCCTGGGCGCTGAGATCATCGGCGTCGACCTCCGGGATCCCGACCTCGACTTCGACGCCGTCTATGGGGCTTTCCTCGAGCACGAGGTCATCTTCTTCCGGGGTGCGCATCTCACCGAGGAAGAGCACCTCGCCCTCGGTCGCCGCTTCGGCACGCCCAGCATCTACCCGGTCGCTCGGGTCATGGGCGCGACCGAGCCCACGATGACCGTCATCAAGGACGGCCCCAACAGCCCCAATGCCGCCGACCGCTGGCACACCGACGTCACCTGGATCGCCACCCCGCCCAAGGCCGCACTGCTGCACATGGAACTGGCCCCCGAGTACGGCGGCGACACGCTGTGGGCGTCGGCGACCCGCGCCTACGAGACGTTGAGCCCGGCGGTGCAGGAGTTCTTCGCTTCGCTGACGGTTGTGCACTCCAACGAGGGGTACCTGGAGCGGGTTGCCGAGAAGGCCGGCGAGCGCGCCGAGGCGATCGCCGAGGCCATCAGGCGCGACTACGGCCCTGTTGAGCATCCGCTGGTGCGCACCCATCCGGAGACGGGCAGGCGGGCCTTGCTGTACGCCGAGGGGTTCGTCTCTCATGTGGCGGGCGTGAGCCGTGCCGAGAGCGACATGGTCTTGAACCTCTTGCGCGAGCACGTGGCCGAGCCGTCCTTGCACTGCCGCTGGCAGTGGCAGAACGGCGATCTGGCCATCTGGGACGAACGCTCCACGCTTCACCGGTCCGCCGCCGACCACTTCCCCCAGCGCCGCATCATCCGCCGCCTGGAGATCGACGGCGGCCGCCCCTACTTCGACCCCAACGGCTCGTAGTCCGTCAGCTTCGGCTCCCTGCCCGCGCCGGATCGTCAGCCGGGCTCGTCGTCGCTCGTGCCTGTTGCGTCGGGGACGCTCGGGCCGGTGAGTCGGCCCGCCAAGGCATCGTCCACGGCGGCGGTGGCGTTGAGGTGGGCTATCAGAGCGGTCAGCTTCCGGTCGATCTCCGCGACGGCCGCTTCGAGCTTGTCGAATCGCGCATCCATCAGGTCGAACCTGGCATCCACCTTGGCCTCAAGTCGGTCGACCTTGGCCTCAAG
>VXNG01000226.1:0-3083 GCA_009840695.1 Acidimicrobiaceae bacterium | reverse complement strand
CAGGGCGATGATGACGAGGCCGAAGAAGCTCAGCAGCGGATTCTCCGCAACCTGTGCCCGCAGGCTGGGCCTGACCACGGTCGCTGTGCCGGCCCGCGCTTGCGCCTGCTCGGCCGATGCGTCAGGTGCGGTGTCAGACGGGTTCGCCATGCGGGGGGCCGCTTCGGCGGCGGGAATCGGAGGGGATGTCGTCATCGGAGCCTCGTCTCAGGGCCGGCGGCGGTGCAGGCAACAGTGCGGCTGAAAGGATCGGCTGCCGACCAAGCCCGGCAACAAGGCTCGACTGGAGATTATACGACAATCAATGTCATGTCAACACCATAGACCTTCTGCCAGCATCGCCCGACCCTGGCTGTCACACCCCGTCCGTACTGTGGCCGTCATGGCAACGGACTATGGGACGGGCCTCAAGCTCAAGCTGGGCAGCTTGACGGGCTGCATGATGTTGGAGGGCAACCCCTTCACGGTCGAGACGGTCGCCGAGGCGCGCTCGGCCATCCTCCAGCACGCGATGGACGAACTCGGCCACCACGCCCACAACCCGGAGAAGCGTGAGTACCTGCGTCTGAACGTACGACCGGGCGGCGCGACCTGGGAGGATCTGGCCGAGTGCGAGGAGGGCCGCCGCTACGACCCGGCCGATCCCGACACCGGCATGACCTGCAGCTACCTCCTCTATCTGCAGGGCGGCCTGGAAGGCGTCGGCGGCATGATCTGGACCTACGGCGTGACCATCTGCGCCACCGCGCCCCCCGCAGTCTGGGACCACCCCACCGACCAGCCGGTATTCGAAGGCAGCATTCTCAACCTCGATTGAGTTCCGAGCCGCGACCACCGAAGTTGGGCTGAACCCGCGCCGATGCGAGCGTGGCCGAACCATGGGTCAGATCCGGGCCCCGACCACCGGCCGCGCATCGTGAGTCTCACGCCGACCCGGGTCTTGTCGATCTCCGGTGCGTCCCTGGACTCTGGCAGTGGGCGGACCGCCCGCGGGACTAGTTGACCGGGTCTCCGTCGATCTCTAGGCGCTGGCGGCGCAGCACCATGCGGGTGATCCGCCAGCGTCCGTCGACGCGCTCGTACTCCTCCTCGTACCAGCCTGCGCCCCAGACCGTCCGGACCGGGCTCCCCTCCGGGAACCAGAGGCGGTCCTCCATCGCCCACACGCCTGAAGCGCTGTCGGCACCGGTCATCTCGATCTCCTCGTTGTGACCGTGATGGACGGTGACCACACCGTGCAGAAGCTTCGACACCGAGTCGACGAAGCTGTCGCGGCTGCTATAGACGCCGCGGCCCGAGCCGCTAACGGTGCTGCTCGAGACGTCGATCTGCGCATTCGGGGAGAACACCTCGCTGACGCCCCGCCAGTCCTGCTGGTCGATCATGCGGAAGTAGCGAGCCTTGAGCTTGCGAATCTCCTCGATGTCTTCCATGGACCCGCCGTCGCCGACGCCTGGCGGGACACGGTCAGCCTTCGTGCTCACAGCCACACGGTATCCGCCCCGCCACCCCACGCCGGAGCGGCCGTCCGCCGAGTGTGCAGTACAGAATTTTCACTGTATTAACATGTAAATGCTTGACAAATGTCATACCCCTATGGGATACTTCTGTCATGTTGATCGAAGCTGCTCGACGGGCCGAGGCTGCCGCCAAGGAGATGCTGGCGCTGGTCACCGAGGGCTCCGCGTCGTGCGCGGAGATCCTCGATGCGCTGACGGTGTCCAAAGCGCTCGCCGGGATCAACTCGGCGTTTCAGGTCGCTGGCGCGGCTGCGGTGGCGGGTCGGGAGCGTCATGGCGACGGCGGGGCTGAGGTACTGGCGTCGAGTGCGGGGCTGTCGCGACGCGAGGCCCACAGCCAAGTCAAGACGGCTGAGACGCTGCGCAACACGCCGAGACTGCGAGACGCGGTCGAGTCGGGGCGGGTGTCGGTGGCCAACGCCAAGCGGTTGGCCGAAGCGGTCGGCAAGACCAGCGCGGACGACGTGGAAGCGGACTCCGACCTGTTGGCCAAGGCCGAGTCGATGCGGCCCGAGCAGTTCACCAAGGAAGCGCGCCGATGGGTGACAGATCGCGACGGTGACGGCGGGGCAGCCGAGCATGCCCGCCAGCGGGCCCGGCGCTGCGTGCGCATGTGGGACGCCGATGACGGTCTGGTGCACCTCCACGGCCAGTTCGACACCGTGACCGGTGAGCGCATCAGGAACCGCCTGCGGGCCGAGGCCGCCAGCATGTACGACGGCGACAAGAAGAACGCCACGAATGGAGGCGCTGACCGTCGTACCTTCGACCAGTGCATGGCCGATGCCCTTGACAGCCTCACCGCCGACGGCGCGAGAACCTCGGGCGGCACCGGGTCGGGCGGCGCGAAGCCCATTGCCGACATATGTGTGATTGCGCACGTCGATGACGCCACCGGCGAACTCATCGCTAAGACCCCCGCCGGCGACAGGCTGCCGCGCCAGGTGCTCGAAGAGCTCGCCTGCAACGCAGCAATAACTCCGACCATCTACAACCGGCGGGGCGTGCTGTTGTGGCGGGGTCACAGCAAACGCACCGCCACGGCAACGCAGCTCAAGACGCTGAGGGCCATCTACGGCGGCTGCTTCGCCTGCGGATTCGACTTCGACAGGTGTCAGGCCCACCACGTCGAACCGGCATCTCGGGGTGGGCCCACCGACATTGACAACTTGGTGCCGGCCTGCTGGAGCTGCCACAACAAGATCCATCACTTCGGCTGGCGTATCCACGGCCCGCCCGGCAGACGCACAATGCATCCACCCGACCCCGTCACCTACGGCCCCGCCCACGCCATGGATCCTCCCGGGTCGGGCCTAGGTACCGCGGAGCCCTCCCCCGCCACGGCCGGCACCCGACTCTTCGCCCTCACCTGACGGACGAACACACAGGACGGGACCACGCTCGGGGCGACGAAGCCGGGGCCGGCGAATCAGGCACGCCGGGGTGGAGCAGCGGGGCAGCAGGCCCAACACACCCGACCGGAGCACCCGGACGGCGGGCCAGGCACGCCGGGGTGGAGCAGCGGGGCGGCGGGTCTGGCAGGATTGCGGTCCGCGAGAGCCC
>VXNG01000065.1 GCA_009840695.1 Acidimicrobiaceae bacterium | reverse complement strand
TTGGCGGCTTCGGCTCTGGTTCACGCGCCGCTCGTCGCTGCTCAGGCTGGCACAGCCTTTGAGGATGTGGCCGAGGGCGCGTTCTACGCCGAGCCGGTGGCCGCGCTGGCTGAGGACGGTGTGCTGGCGGGGACTCTGTGCACGGAGGGCTTCTGCCCCGGCGAGTCGATCGGCCGCAAGACGATGGCTGTGTGGGTCGTGCGCGTGCTCGACGGTGCCGATCCGCCCACGGTCCCGCAGGCAAGGTTCGACGACATCGACGCCGGCAGTTTCCATGCGCCTTTCGTCGAACGCCTTCACCAGCTCGGAGTGACCAGCGGCTGCGGCGACGGCAGCCGCTTTTGCCCTCACGACAACGTCACCCGCGCCCAGATGGCCGTGTTCGTGTCGCGAGCCTTCAAGCTCCCCGACGGCCCGCACCCGGGCTTCGCCGACGTTCCAGCAGACGCCTGGTATGCGGCAGAGGTGGCCAAACTCACCGCATCGGGCATCACTCGCGGCTGCGGCGATGGCAGCCGCTTTTGCCCTCACGACAACGTCACCCGCGCCCAGATGGCGACCTTCCTTGTGCGAGCGATGGGCGAGAACGCGGCACCGACCGTTTTCGTCTGGACGCTGGCTTCGCACTGTCAGGCCTGGCTTCCAGATGACACGCGGGCCACCCCCCGTAGTTTGTATTTTGTGGCTACTCCCGATTGTCCTGTGTGGTGGAGCCATCTGCGCGACTTGGAGCCCTCGCTTGAGGGGATCACCGCGGGTGAGATGAGGCAGCGGCTCGCGGTGGTGCTGCCCAACTACCGGTGGCCCGACGGTCGCGACGACGGCTTGGAGAACCTGCCCGCTGCTGCCCGCGAGACGATAACCAACACCATCGAGCGCCTGGCAGCCGAGGATCCGGCCACGGCCGCCAGCCTCAACGTGATCGACGGCGATCCCGGGCGCTGCGCCGGCTGGGTCGGACCGGCCCCGGCGGCGTGCGCCTCCAGCAACGCAATCAGCTTCGTCCGTCCCGAGGGCCTCCAACGTTGGCTGACAGATGTGGAGACCACTGTGCACGAGTGGGCGCACATACGTGACTTCCGGATCGCTCCCGGCGGCGGGCGCGATCCTGGGTGGTGTGAGCAGATGGCCGAGCGGGTGAGAGCCGATGAGGCCTCGGTGCGGCTTGTCACGCATGCGGCGCTGCTGGAGGCCGCGAACCCAACCTACCGGATGCCGCTGCGGGCGGAGCCGGGTTGTTGGATAGCGCTCATCGGCCGCTTTGAGATGGAGGTTCCCAGCCACGACCGCTGGAGGATCTTGGAGCTCTCGGCCAACGCTCAGACCCAGGCTTGGCTGCGCGGTCCGTATGCGTCAGCGGAGGCCCGCTGGTGGGCTGCCGAGGCCGCGGCCGGCTATCCGGCGGGCCCACGCCTTGAGCCGCCGTTGCCGTGGGCGCCAGAACACGGCATCGTTGAGCCCGAACGTGGAGCCTGTGACGACGAGTGGCCCGATCCCGAGGGGTGCGCCGCTCCCGACAACTGCTACGTCGGGATCCACGATCACCCGTTTCTGCCAGACACCAGGCACTACCACAGCGGAGGGCTGGAGCCCCACACGCACCCCCGCTGGCACGTCATCATCGACGGCGAAGCCGTGCCAACCGACGTAGCCCTCGACCACTTGGGCCGCTCGCGGCCTCTGTGGCCAACGCAGGGACACGCGCCTCGCACCGCCGGCACCTACTGCCAGTATCCCGACGGGCGAAAGGCAGTGATCGGGCACCAGCACGGGCTGGTGGATGCACGAGTGTTCGGGGCGCCGGTCAGCGTCAGCACCCGCCCATATTCACCCGACGGGAAATGGGTGAAGTCGGTAGCCAGCAACTGCGTCCAGAGCGACACCGGCCCGCAGCACTGGATCTGCAGCAGCCACGGCAAGCGCCTGGGCTGGCGCCTCGATGTGTTGGGGGATGTCCTCATAGAGCACACTTGGGAATACTGCGACGGCCCGATAACGGGGCACCCCGCCAGCTACAGACAGTGGGATGGGGGCTGCCCCACCGAGGACGAGTTCGATGACGGCGACTACCACGGCAACTGGGTCGCCTGCGGCGAGGCCGACCAATGGGGCATCTTCTTAGACATCTGTCGAGCCACAACCGGCGAGCCACTTCGCCGCAGGCGCTGACCCATCGTGATCCACATGCACTACGGCGACTACGGCGTGGAGCGGACCACAGCCTTTAGTCCCAGATCCACCGTCATCTCAGCCGCAGCCAGCGCCGCGCCGCAGACCACGCCCGGCCCAGCGCCAACTCGTGCGCGCGGTCGAACTGGCGGACATGGCCCCAACTGAACGACCGCAGCCACGTCCCCAGAGTCGAAGGCGTCAACGGCTCAAACGGCAGCACCGACGCGGCCGAGTTCCCCCGCAGCCCGTCGGCTTCGTCGATGGACGAGCCGCCACCGGCATCGACGCCACCACCGACAGCACCTTCGCCCCGGACCCGCGGCCCGACTGAGGCGCTCAGGCCGCCAGTTCCAGCACGAGCCTCAGGCCGGCCTCCACTCGCCACATGGTCGCGGCATCGACCTCGCCGACCCGGTCGTCGAGGCGCGCCTTGTCGATGGTCACCACCTGGGTCACGTTCACGACCGAGTCCTGGCGAAGGCCCGAGTCGGCGCCCGCGAGCTCTACGTTGCCGGGCGACTCGGCCAGGTTGACGTTCGACGAGATGGCCACGCCGATCACCGTGTTCAAGTCGCTGAGGTTGAACGAGTCCGCCGACACGATCAGCACCGGTCGCCGGTAGCCGGGCTCGGACCCGGCGGGCGTCGGCAGGTGCGCCCACCAGATCTCGCCGCGCTCTGGCGGCACGGTGGGCATCGTCACCACTCCTCGCGCAGGGCCTCGGACTGAGCGGCGGCCAGCCCGGGATCGAGGCTCGAGTCGACTCGGCTGCACACCTCGTTGATCCGTCGGGTGATCTCGCTGCGGTCCTCGTGGCTCACGAGCAGCTCGAGCGCCTCGGCGTAGAGCTGGGAGCGGGACAGCTTGCGGCGCTTGGCCAGCCGGTCGGCCTCGGCGAACAGAGGGTCGGGTATGGAGACAGCAACCTTCATGCCGCTAGCATACCGGGTATGACCGCAATAACCTGGCCGGAAACCCCGATCAACCTTCATGTGAGAAGGACGACTGGAGCGCTTTGAGTGGTGGCTGATGGCGTCTTCATTGAGGGGTACACGCTGACCGACCGCGAGCACATGGTTGGCTCCGTGTCTGTCGATGTGGGCAAAGGTGAGGCCGCATTCGTGTGCGACCGTTGTCGAGGTCAACGCGGTGGCGTCCCATCGCTGGTGCAATAGCGGCCCGGGCGTAGGTTCCTTCAACTCAGACAACGTCGAAGCGGTCGCCGCCGCGGGGTTCGACCACGTGCTCGCCACCACGCAGAGCGCCGCGGCAACAAGAGGCACCGCCGAGAGAGTCCGCAGTCCCTTGGTGACGGCGATGTATCGGCCGCTACAAGCCACCGGATCCCCTCTCCCAAGGACCCCCGGATGCCTGGACCCGCCGCCACGCTGCGACCGCAGCGGTCAACCAGCAGGGGCGGGCCGAGGTGCCTGCCCCAGGGGGCGCCCCGGCGGCACCGACAGGGCCGTGTGCCTCATTTCAGCGGCTGCGTTCGGGGTGCGTACGGGGTGCCACGACTAGGCGAGAAAATAGCCCTTGACCTCCTCATATATTTGGTATAGAGATTCACGGTATTACTTTAGCTATCGTCAACGAGTTGACACCTTGACACTTGACCTTGACACTTGACACTTGACACTTTGCTGTGGACATTGCTGTAGACACCACCGGGGCCATCGGTGACACGGTGACACGAACAGTCGGGTGACACACGAATCGGTGACACGGATGGAAGCGACGCTGGAAGAGTCTCGGAATTGCCGACGTGAGTGACGATTCGATACTGCCAGTGTGTCTCTCTGATGCCGCCAGTGATAAAGGCGATAGATCAGCCGCGGCCTGTCACTATCGGAACATCGGCGGTGCCGGAGCTGTCCAGTCCCCCACCAGCACCGGACAGTTCCAGCACCGCTGCCCTATGCGTCCTCGGGCTCATCCTGTAGGTAGCGCCACTCGTTCTCGGCCGTCGGGTGGTTTGCTGGCGAAGAGCGCATGATGCTCGCGATGACAGGGATACGACAATCACCGCAGCAAGCATGCGATTGGCGGAGCCTAGAGTATCCAGGTATCGCCTACGTCTCGGCGGCTTGGAGTTCCGAGCACGGTCTTGCATTCGGGCAGCGGCCGCCCGAAGTGGTAGATGTGTACGCAGTCTCTTGTGGTGTCGATGATGGCCTCAAGCTCACTTGTCAGAGTGGCATAGCGGGCGGGCGTGAGGCGGCATTCGAACACGGAGAACTGCACCCGGGTGCCGTAGCCGCAGCAGAGGTCGTGGACTGCTCGCAGGCGCTTGGCGCCTGATCCTTGCGTGTCGGCGATGTCGTAGGCCACGAGCAGGTCCACGAGCTGTTGTGCCTTACAGTGCCACGAACGGCGGATAGTGGCGCAGGTCGCCGCGCAGGTGTCTGGCCATCAGGGTGGCCTGTACGGTCGGCAGCGCCCAGCGTTCCACTGGCCGGCGTAGGATGCGGTGAGCGACGGACTTCTCTTTGTGCGCCTCCCATGACTTGAGCACGATGTCGCGGCCGTCGTCTGCCAAGTAGACAGCACCGCCGGGAGTGCGGATGAAGTGGCTGGTGCCCAGTTGGCGGCGTGTCAGCAGGGCCACGGCGAAGCGGTCCGTGAGCGGACGCAACTCTTCGGAAAGGTCCAAAGCGAGTGACGGGCGCCCTGATCGTGGCCGATGCAGGAATCCGAGTTGATGGTCGAGGCCCACGGTATTGAGCGCTCCTACGAGTTCGGCAGTCAGCAGGCCGTAGCAGAAGCTCATCAGAGCGTTGATTGGATCTCTGGGCGGTCGGCGGGTCCGAGCACCGAATCGGATGCCGACACCTGACAGATGCTGACCAAGCCCGCCGAAGTAGATCCTGGCTGCGTCGCCTTCCAGGCCTCGTAGGTGGTCCGCAGATCCGGTGCCTGGCACTTTGGCTATCCGTTCTGCGACCATCTCAGCGCGCTGGCTCAGCCGCCGTCGATGCGACGGATCGGTGGCATCACGCGACCATCGCAACAGCATCGTGCGGCTGCTCTGCAGTTTGGCGGCCACCACCGACCGGGCGATCGCCAGTGAGTGCTCCTCGCTCACGACAGCCTCGTGCTGAGCCATCCGCAGGTGCACGTTGCCTGACAGTGGTCCGCCGACAACGAAGCGCATTGCACCGCTGCGACGTAGCGACGCAACCCGGATCTGCCTCTTGACGCATGCGGCGAGGGCGTCGGTGCTGATCTGACCTGCGCCGAGCAGCACCACGGCGTCGATGCTGGCCAGTGGTATCCGGGTCGTGCCGGTTTCCTGTCTGACCATCAGCGAACCCCGCCTGTGCCCGATCCTCGCCATGTGGTCTCGGACGTAGACAGTGTTCAGGTAGCGCACCCGAAGACATCCCTCCGTAGGAACTGTGCAACTCGGTCCCGACCGTCGCTGACCTCCGGGAGGCAGTGATGCAGCAGCTGGCACTCGCGGCACCGGTCGTCGTTGGGTGCAACCGGCAACTGGCCCGACCTCAGTTGGGCCCGGATCGACTCGACCACGGCCAAGACTTCTTGTCGGAGCGCCGCGGTGAAGTCGACGCGGCGGCGACGGCGGGTCGCGGCGTACCACACATATCCGACCGGCACATCGACCCCCAACATCTCCTCCAGGCAGATGGCCTGGGCACAGACTTGTAGGTCAGCGGCGCGCCCGTGCCGAATTCCAGCCTTGTACTCGACTGGCTGCACTGTCTTGCCTGCGATCTCAACGGCATCGGCACGGCCCGACAGCCCGAAGGTCTCGGACCACAACGGGATAGCGCGAAGCACGAGAACACCGCGCTCGTTGCGATGGGCGCCTGAGTCGACGCGCCGGTGCCCGTGCTGTCCGCGTACTGTGTGCTGGTTGTCACTCCACACGCCATCCGCATGGATCAACGCGCACTGCCTCGCGCAGTACTCGTAGTGCTCGATCGCCGAGATCGGCACCACGATGTCAGCGTCGTCGGGCACCAAGTTCCAGTCGCTCGGAGGCGAAAGCAACGGTGTTGTCGCTGGTGCCGCGCCCTTCATACGGCACGGATCGCCAGGCTGCAAGAATGCCTAGCCGAGACCGCTCGGCTCTGGCCACTCGCTCGTCGCGAGCAAGTCGCTCGTTCAGGTCGGACCAGATGTCCAACAGCGCATCTACTCCTGCGCGGTCGAGAGGCTGTTCCCATGCGGGCCAAGTCATATGTTGGGTCGGAGGTGTTCGGCTACGGTCCAAGCTCCAACAGCGCTGCCGCGCCGCGAACCTGCTCCTCATCCCCGACTTGCCCACTTCTACGCCTTCCCCCCGCATGGGAAGCATCTGCAAACCGAAGAAGGCGAGCACCTCGATCACGGGATCGACCATGGGGTGACCCGAATCGGCTAGTGCTGGTATCCGGGTTAGGTCGAATCCGAGGCCATTGGCTCTCACACGCTTGCCATGTCCTTGCAGCGAGGAAGGGACTTGCTCGGAAGCATCGTCGACCATTGAGTGGGATCTGATGAGCCTGTGGTGAAGCCACTTGATCGTTCCGGGCCCCTTAGGATCTAGTCGAGCGTGCCTAACGGTCATTGTCGCATCAGTGGACACATCCACGCACAGATCGGTCACCGTTGAGGAGAGGGTCCAAGAATCGACATGGCCTCGAGCGAGCCCAGCGCGTTCGCGAAATACCTCGACAGGAACGCTGCGCCGCATGTCGACGTGTCCCTTCAGATGCTCTGCGATGGGCATTGCATTGAGACGACCGCTCTTTGGCCAAGCGTTGGCTGCCAGTGCAATGGGATCCTGGTCGTGATCGGCGTTTAGTACGCCACGGGGGTCCGGATCAGATGTCCAGCTGATGCGCAACCTTGGTTCAAGGACTACCAGTCCGACGGCAGCCAGCCAGGCGTTGAGCCAATGGGCGGGGAGTCCCGGGCACTCTGCGTGGGCCATTACTGAACCTCCGTTGCGGCTGACACCTCGTGGTCGGCCTGCCGGACCAGCGTTTCGAGCAGCGCTAAGCCCCAAGGGCCGAACTTCTCGTTGAGCCGTCGAAACCGGGCTGGCTGGCCCCAGTCGGTCTGTGACAGGTCGGCGGCGACGCGTACGTCCAAGCCATCGTCGAAGGTCCACTGGACCGATTCGGGGGTGCCGTCTGCCACCGGAACCACTAGGGGCCGGCCCTTGCCGTGGTGGCTGACGACGAGGTGGACAAGCAAATCCTGCTCCTCGTCGTTGAGGCCGCTTCTGCCTGCCGAAATCCATTCCTTCACTAGTCGAGCAGAGAGTTCTTCGTGGCGTCCGCCTGCAGGCCACCCGGCATCGGAGCGCGCCGCCTGCCAGCTGGATTTGGCCATTTGGGACTTGGCAAGGAGCACAGGGTCGGGAGCCGCGAACGCGCCGGAGTTGAGCCACCGCTGGAACCTGTGGTCTGCCTTGCCGAGGTCGTGAAGCTCGCCGGCCTGCGCGATCACATCGGCTAGTCCCGCCTGGAGGCCGAGAGCCGCGGCCAAGCCCAGGGCGCGAGTCCCGACCGCGGCACCGTGGGCTACGAGTTCCATGGCTTCGGGCGGCAGGGCATCACACAGCGACACCTCGTCGGATTCGTCGAGACTCGCGGTCTGTTCGGCGGAGTCCACCTCGAGTCGAGGCACCTCGTTTAGGGGACGCACCGGAGCCGTGCCGAGAGCGTCGAGGAACGTGTCGCGGTCCTCGGGTGCAAACCCGAACATGTCACGTTCGCGCAGCATGGAGACGAGCCGCGCAGCCGCTGCCTGCATCCGAGCCTCATCGGGCTCCTCTTCGTCGTCGCTTTGAGCCTCACTGAGCGCGGCCAGGAGATCGGCGTCGAGTCTGCCGGACTGGTTCCCGCATAGGGCTTCGAGGGCTCGTCGGTCGAGGGGCAGCCCCGACCGCTTGAGGGAGAGATCGACGACACGGTCCCTCGATTCGGCATTCCAGCCGAACTCATCGCACATTCCTGCGTCGGAGGGAAGGATCACCGCATCGCGCGGACGCAGTTCCCGCGACTGCACCAGCTCCACAGCGCCGCCGTCGAACACTCGGTGAACGTGATCGATGCCGCGTGTTCGCAGCGCGAAGCGAAATTCATGTAGGGGCAACTCGATCGCTTCGTCCTGACGGACGTGCGGCCACAGCCGGGGCGGGGGAGGCGTGCCGTCGTGCTGCTCCGCCAGATCTGCAGCGGGGGTCTCATCGAAGGCTGCGATGTGGGGAAGGTAGGCCCGCCACAGTACTGACACCGTTGACCTCGTCTCGCTGATGCCTGAGAAGTACGGCTCGACGGGTGCTTCGCCGTGGGGTGGGGTGGTCGTCTTGATCCACTCCCACAGCAGACCCGGCAGCACCTCGGGTGCCCGTCCCGGGTCGTCTTCGGGTTCGCCCAAGCGTTCTGCGATCACTCTCGGACTGAGGTTCGGTTCCTCCTCGGACCCCGCGCACGTAAGGCGCTCCAGCACCACGTCCGGCTCCGTGCCGTAGACCGGCCATCGGTCCGCCTTCGCGCTGCGGCCACGCTCCTCGGGGTCTGACGACGAGCGTGGCCGGCCGGGCGGGCGATGAACGTATACAGCCCGCGCGTGTTGGTGGCGCCCGACTCGGTTGAGGCGCCCAAGTCTTTGCGTGAGCGCACGGACTCCGCACTGCTCCGTCACCAGGTTCTCGAAGTCGAGATCGGCCCCCACTTCGAGGGTTTGTGTTGACACCACCACTAGATGCCGGGTTCGCTTGAGGCGTTCCCCATCTCGTGCTGGCGCTCCCTCCGACGGTGACAGCAGCCGTCGCCGCAGGTTGTCGCTGTCGAGTTGCCGTGTCCGACCCGTTACCAGCAGCAGATCGGCATCAGCGCGGTGCTTGTGGCTCTTGAGGAGGGTGAAGACCTCCCGTGCAACCGCAGGCGTGTTGCAGAAGATCACGCACGATGTCGCTGAATTGGCGTCGGCCAGCAGCGTCAGGGCGGCGTCGCGCAGGGCCGTGGCCGGGTCGCCGTTGGGCTGCGAGTTGATCTTGACCGGCTTGGCGGCATCCAGCCGTTCGCAGATGGTCACATGGGAGAAGTCCTCTTCGTCCAGGTCGAAGCGAGCGCCACTGGATGCGTCGCCTGTTGCGGTCAATGACACAACCTGCGGCGATTCTCGTCTTGTTGGCAGCGTCTCGCTCGTGGGGGGCATGCACTGTCGGAGCTTCGGGACGAGTTCCCTCAGGTGGCGGGCCAGGTGTGCTTCATCGACGAGAACGAGACTGTCTGTGCCGGCCAGCGCGGCGTCGATGGGGCGCATGGAGCGCGAGGTTCCATAGCCCCGGAACAGCAGCCGCGAGCCGTACATCGGAATGGTCGACACGATGACCGACGGCTGAGCCGGGTTGGGAGGCCGCCGCAGCGTGATCCCGCCGCGCAGCGGGATCACGCAGAGCGATTCGCCGGCGGCGAGGCCGGCCAAGCTCCTGAGCCGGAATGCGACGCTGCGCATCACATCGGTCTGCTCCGTATTCCGGACAGAACTGGGGTCGCGCAGCATGGCTTGGATCTGTGCGGCGTGCTTGCTCGCCTCATCGACAAGCAGGCGCCGATTGACGACCCACCAGATGCGCGTCGGCGCTGAACGCCGCTCAGATGGCAGGTGCGCCTGAGACGCTAGCCACCAGACCGCGATGTCCAGGCACGCCGTCTTGCCCAGGCCCGTCGGCACACCGATCTCAGCCGGCCATTCGCTGCACTCGCTGACTTGCTGGGCGAGGCGGCGCTGCCATGGGAACGGGGCACGGTCGTTGACTGCGCCGTAGAAGTCCTCGAAACCGGGCATGTCGGGCAGTTGGAGCTCCCGGTTGTTCACGGCTTCTGCCTCCGGCCGGCGTCCGTCGGCTCCGGCCATCCGGACCGAGTCGAGCCGTCGCGGTTGTTCACGGCTTCTGCCACCGGCCAGCGTCCCTCGGAGCGGCCGATTCGTCGTCGAGTGGGATACACAGCCCGAAGCCTCTGGATCGGCCGCCTCCGATGACGACCGGACCCCGCACAGCCTCGGCGAATCGAACGGCGATATGCGAGTAGGGCTTCGCGGCATCGCGGCCGTGAGACGCGTCGCGATCGACTTGCGACGGGTGAAGATTGAGAGCGCCGCCAACCAGCGGTACTCGGGCCCTGCGAAACGCCACTGGCTCAGGGAGTCCGGCGTGGCGGCACCAGCGCTGCAACTCGAACAGTGTGAGGCGACCGAATCGCTCGTGGATGGCGGGAACGGCTGTCACCCATGTCGCGGACTTCCGCCGCCAACGGTTCGGTCTGGCTGTGAGCGGCCCGTCGCCACGCCAGGGCGCGACCTTGACTTCAAGCTTCGGGCCCCGCAACAGGTCGAGCGACCTCGCGGCCGAGCGGACGCGCTCGACCACTGCGTTGTCGCAGTCGCGGGGGAGCCACACCGCCGCTCCGAGGATCCGTCCATCGGAATGGGGGTGACCGACGTTGGGCAGCGCCAGGTAGCGGGCTATCTCGAAGCCCTTGCTCTCGAAGCCGTGTCCGTGAAGCTCGCGCGGCAACGGGTCGCCATAGAGCCGCTGATACCTCGACATCGTGGCCGCCTTGAGAGCAGCTGTCACGTCGGCGATCCGCCGTCCTGGAACCCCGGGCTCAAGCCGGAGCCACGCCACGACCGCGCCCGCCTCGTCTTTGTCGATGGTGTCGTCAGGGCCTGCGTAGGCCGTGAGGTTCCGTAGTGCCGGAAACTGTGACCGCGAGACGGACGTACCGTCTCTGAGCCAGGACTCGTAAGCCGCCGCCAGTGCCGCCAGGTGACGGCCCGGGCGGGGCACCGAGACCATGCACGTTCCTTCGGCACGCGGGTGGAACGTGTGAAGCGCCCCGGTGTCGCCGTCGTCGAGTGTGGCGGCCACTCGCACCCTGATAGGAGAGTCGGCGCATCCGAGGTAGCCGATACGCGCGGCGCGGAGTCGCAGCGATTCGAGCCAAGACGTCGGATCGATGTCGTGCCAGACATAGACGACCTTCTGATGCTTCACAGCGACCCGCACGCCCGGACGCACGAGGGCTCCCTTCCTTGCCGGGTACTCCTGATGGTTGCTCGGATACTCCTTGCCGATCTTTGTGACGGACTTGAACGCCTGCACGACGTATCGCGGCTCCAGCCTCTGATGGTGTGGACTTGCGTCAGCGTGGATCACTGGCGGGCCGAGACCCTCAAGGAACTCCAACTCCGTACCGCTCGTGAAACGACAGTCGTCTCCCATGCCGTCTGCGGCAACGAAAGCCGCCAGCAACCGCGCAACTGACGGCGGCCACTCGCCGGCCTCGGCCCGTCCGGTGACAGCGCCGCCGTCTGGGTCGGCCCGATAGGTGCCGTGGAGAAACTCCGCGCTGATGATCAGCATCAGCTCTCCACAGCCAGCGGCCACGAAGACTCAATGGCCCTGGCGACGTTGTCCTTGGGTGACAGTCTGATCGGCTCTGCATCCCAGCCGTCGAGCGGAACGCCGACCGAGCGGGCGTGCCGCTTTGCCACCAGCAGCAGTTCATTGGATGCTTGGTGGGGGAGGGGACCCATCGACTCGTCGGCGAGGCCGAGCCACATCATCGAACTGCTCGCGACCCTAAGGTCGGTACCTGACCGCAGCGAAAATCCTCTGCCGAATGCAAGGCTGTGCGCGTGAAGGCCCATCGCGACGAGCAGGGCTCTCGCTGCCGAGTCCGCCTCTTCAGCGAAGTCCGGGCCGAGCGTCACTCGCCGAAGCTGAGCGAAAGAGACCGTCGCCCGCTGCGTCACTCGCCGAAAAGACACGGCGGCAGGGAACTCCTCGCCAGCCTTGGGGAACGGCACCTGGCCGTGCCCAATCTCCGAGAGCTTGGTCGCCTTGTTGGTCTTGTCACCCTTCTCGGGCCGAGCGCCGAGTGACCATCCAGACTGGTCCTGCTCATCGCGCACCACCGACTCCCCGACGCTGAGGTTCAGCGGATCGCCCTTCAGCCCCAGAACCTTCGTGTCCTTGCTGGCTGGCTGCCACCCGATGATCTCCGAAGCCCAAGCCCTAGCGTGCTTTGCCTGGCTGCGCTTGTTGCCGAGATGGGACTGCCAGAAGCCATACAGCAGTGCCTGAGGCCACCACGCCACAAGGGCTGCCGCCCGGTCGTGCGTGGCATCAAGGATTGAGCGTCCAATGGCGTGCTTCGAGAAATCGGTGCCCTCGATGGTCGAGTCGCGCAGATAGGCGTCAGCGTTTCGGTGCGGGAACTGCCAACTTGACAGCTGGCGCGGGAGATGCGGGGGCAGGCCGGGTAAGCCGGCGAGGTCCAAGATCATCTCCGGCACGCCTGTGCTGGGGCGACTGCGGCGCAGCGCCTCCTCGTGGCGGTTGGCCTGTGAGGGGACGTTGTCGATGATGTAGACGTCCAAGGGCTCGCCGCTGTCGCCCTGGGCGTCCTCAGCGGGAGGCCATCGGCGGTCAGCCTGGTACACCGCGCCGGCATAGATGGCTGGCTTCACCGTTCCACCAGGGCCGCCCAGGGGCTCCAGCTCGGCGTCGAGCCGGATCCCGTCTTCGAACGAGTCGCTTGCGGTGCCCGCCAGCAATCTGTCCAGTGTGATTTCCACGTCGATCTCCCTTGAGGTGTTCACGAAGCACGTCTACTCCGGAAAAGCGGATACCGCTGGCCTACGTTTGGACGCACTCCGTACTGTAGATGAGACGTGCGACGGGCATCGCGGGACGGTCGCGTCGTGGCGAGTCCTGATATCTGATCCGAAACGATTGTCAACCAGCATTAGTGCCGACCTGGGCGGGACGGCTAACCTGAGCCTCTGCGGACCGCCGGTGATCCTTGACAACAGAGTTCCCGCGACCGGACCCACGCCTAATCATCGAGGTTCACCTAGCACCAAACATCGTGTAGCTACAGATGAGGCAGCGTTGGGGGGGGCGCGCCCCCCGCCTTCATTGAGCGTCCTCGAGCGCGGCCTTCTCGTGCGGCGACGCGTTGGGGGCGTTGCGGGGGGCGCGCC
>VXNG01000048.1 GCA_009840695.1 Acidimicrobiaceae bacterium | reverse complement strand
TAACGGCACATCGAACCGGGCCCGTCGGTAGCGGTCTTGAAGTTCTCGAGGAAGGACAGATTGGGGAACACGCTCCCGTGGGTGACCGAAGTACGGGCCATGATGTCGACCTGGCCCGGTTTGAGGTTGCGCTCAATCTCGGACCAGAGCCGCTCCGGGTATCCGAGGAATCCCGGCGGGTCGGTGGAGATGGGCAGGTGCTGGACCCGGATGGTGTGGCCGTTGCCGCACTGCACGGTACGACCGGGGAACTTCGGGCCGATGGGCTCGCCGTAAGGGGCCACGTCGGAGGGGCTGGGGAAGAGCCCGAACCGCAGAGCCGTCTCGTGGGTGATCATGGTGTGGTAGCCGTCGCCGGAGAGGTTCTCGGTCTCGGCCTTCCAGTTGGCGCGGATGCGGGTCCGCACCGGCGAGCCCATGACCTCGAACCCGTTGTCGAACTTCCCGAACAGCGCGTCGAAGTAGTAGGTCATGTCGCCCAGGGCCTCCATCAGCGGCGGCCCGCGATGGTCCCAGGTAGCGAAGATCAGGCCGTGCAGGGTCTCGACCCGGGCGGCGCGGAGATTGAAGCGCGACTTGTCGAAGTCCGGGCCGTACACCTCCTTCTCGTAGGTCACCGCCCGACACGCCCCGTCGAGCCCGTAGGCCCAGCCGTGATAGGAGCATCGATGGGCCTTGGTGTGGCCGCGCTCGGCCCGGCAGAGCTTCACCCCCCGGTGCGAGCACGAGTTCAACATCACACCGACGCTCCCGTCGGTGTCCCGGTTCACGATCACCGGGTCGACGCCGAGCGGCCTGGTCACGTAGTCGCCGGGCTCGGGGATCTCCGAGACATGTCCCACGAAGAACCATGACTTCTTGAAGATCGAGTCGAGCTCGCGGCGATGGACCTCCGGGTCGAAGTAGATGCGCCGGCTGACCCTGAACCCTCCGTCGGTGTCGATGAGATCCATGGCAGAAAGCTAGTCCCGCAAGAGCGTCAGGGACCCTTCCGCTCGGCCTCCGGGTCCCGCATGATGCGCAGCGACCCGATCTCGGGCGCCGGAATGCCCAGCTGATGCTCGTGGGCGGCGACCAGCAGCCGGTGGGCGAGGGCGAGGTCCTGCTCGACGGTGCCGATGGACTTGAACACCACCGGACCCTCGCCGACCGGCTGGTAGGGCGATCGCAGCCAGTCCCTCAACAGCACGGCTCCGGCAGGGTCGAAGCCGAACCTCTCGACCGCATCGATGACGTCGCCCGGTTCGTGACGGGCGTCCGCGCAATCGAAGACCACCTGGGAGGCCGCGGTGAACACATCGCCGATCAACTCCCGCTGGTCGGGCCGGGTCGAACCGATACCGGCCAGCAGTTGGAGATGAGCGACCTGGCGGGCCTCGAGGAAGGCCGGACCCACTGATGACGTCGCGACGTACGACTGGCGGGCGCCGGCCAGCGCGGCGTCCACGGAATCCACCGGGTAGACGGGCACGCCCACGGCGGGACCGAGCGCGTCGCAGAACGCCTCCCGGTTGGCCGGGGTGGGACTGAACACCGCCACCTCGGCCAGGGTCGACACCGCGGCCACCGCCCGCAGGCCCTCCTTGGCCTCCTCGCCGCTTCCGATCACGGCCAGCTTCTTGGGCCGGCCGTCGTCAGCGTGCTCGAAGCACAGCGCGGCCGTCGAAGCGGTGCGGAGGCTGGTGACGCGACGGCCGTCAACGATCCCGATCATGTCGGCGGAGTCACGGTCGAAGACGCTGATGTGGTAGCGCACCCGCTGGCCGACCCGGTGGAACTCCTTGTAGCCTACGATCCCGATCTCGGGGAGGATGCCGGCCAGCACCCGCATCCAGGTGTGCCCGTCGCCGATCTGCACCCGGCCCGTCACGGCTGCCGCGCCGGCAGAGACCCGGGCCGCATCCAGGCCGACCTCTACCGAGGCGAGCGCATCGACGAGGTCGCCGTCGAGGAACAGTGGTGAAGTCTGTAGCGCCTTCACTTGGGATTCCTGCCCACCCAGAACATGTCGTCGGAGTCGTCGGTGACGTCCAGGCCGGCGTCCGCCGCGGCCTTGCGGATCATGCCCATCTGGGCTGCGTTGATGCGGGCCAGCGGGGCCCGCATCGGCCCCCCGTTGAAGCCGACCAGCCATCCCTGGTACTTCCAGATACTCCGGGGCACCATCCCCGTTGTCGCCACTACCGGGCTCACGGTGGCGCTGTTGGCCTTGCGGATGGGCGTGTTGCGCCAGTACAGGTCCATTCCGGCGTCCCACGTGGCGGGATTGCTGAGCAGCTCGAGCATCTCCGGGATGCGGGGCCCGAAGGCCTCGTAGTTGGAGGTCCCCATGAACCTCATGCCGTAGTGCCGGATCCAGATCGGCGCGTTCGACTCCATGGGATCGGTCACGACGATCTGGTCGCCGAAGAGCCGGAAGACATCATCCAGGCCCCCGGCGTAGGGGAGGCCGATCTCGTTCTTGATCGCCGCCAGCATCCCGCAGTCGGACACGAGCCTCTCCAGCAGGTCCACCGGGAACGCAGCCGGGTGCAGGCGAGCAAAGTTCCACTGGTCGATGGCGAACAGCAGCACACCCAGCGGCGAGCGGTCGATCATTGCCTTGCTGGCCAGGTAGAGCTCCTCGAGAGTGCGCGGGTAGAAGGTCAAGGGATAGGAGGGCAGCACCAGATCGGCTCCCAACTCGGCGCCCCACTCAATGGTCAGCTGCTGCTCATCCCAGGTGGGTTGCGACGCCTGGACCACCACCACCAGGTCGCAGGCTGCGTCGATGACGATCTCCAGCAGGCGGCGGTACTCCGCCAGGGAGGTGCCCCCCTCACTGACCACGAGCACGGCCTTCATTCCCAGTTCCCGCTCCATCTCGACGTCGTGGCGGATGGCGACCTCGTTCAGCGTTGAGAGGTCGCTGGTGAACGTGGGCAGGATGCAGCCGCAGCATCCCTTGAGATTCTCCAATGCCCATGCCCGCACCTCGGTCGGGGTGTAGTCAGGCATCCCGGACACCTCCCCTCGGCCCGGCCTCTCCAGCCAGGAAGAGTCGCTCGGCGTTGCGCCCCAGCACGTCGGCGCGCCGGTCGTCGCTGAGGTCAAGCTCGTCAACGACGGCGAGGTGCCGCTCCACGGTCCAAGGCACCGGCGGGCAGTCGGTGCCGAAGCAGATGTGCTCCGAGCCGACGGTCTCCAGAGCCATCTTGAGCGTCCGGCTCCCGAATGTGACCGTGTCGAGAAAGAGCTTCTTGACATGGCTCGAGGGCGGCTCGACCAGCTCGACGTCGCCCCATGGCCCGAGCGGCGTGTAGTTGCGCAGTTCATGCCCGAAGTCGAGCCTGTCGGCGATGGCGGTGATGGCGCCGCCGGCGTGAGCGCAGAGCAGTTGAAGCTGCGGGAACCGCTCGTAGGTGCCGGTGAGAATGAACCGAGCCAGCGTGACCGTCATGTCCAGCGGGCGCCCGCAAACCTCTCCCATGCGGTATATCCCCATGAGGTCCTGGCCGACGGTCTGACCTCCAGGGTGCACGAAGACGGGCGCACCGACGCTTGAGACATAGTCCCAGAACTCGGCTGGGACACTGTCGAGATACCGGTTCTGGTCGCTCGTCGGCAGGGCTAGGCCGGCGAGTCCCAGCTCCTCTACGGCCCGCCGGGCCTCGCCGAGGTGCTCGCGGCCCCGCCAGGGGATGGCGGTAGCCAGACCGGCCAGGGCTCCCGGATGCTGGCGCGCCAGATCGGCGACGAAGTCGTTGTAGGTGCGGACCTGCTCGATGTCTCCGGTATCGAGGTCCCCGTACCAGATGTGCGGGTCGGAGACGATCGAGGTGGCGAGCCCAGCGGATTCCATGCGTTCGAGCTGCTGCTGAACATCGAACAGATCGGGGGGCATCTGACCCCTCGGCCGCCACTGCTGGGGAAAGAGATGGACGTGGCTGTCAACGATCATGAGCTGTGCCTTCCTGATCGGCTGTCGCGCCCGGCGCGCCCGGTCCGGTTCTGCAGGGCGTGCCAGACCCGCGCGGGGCTCACCGAGCTGCTGAGAACCTCGGCGGCAGCACCGAGGGCGTCGGCGACGCCGTTGGCGACCGCGCCGAGTGAGCCGACCATCCCGGCCTCGCCGCCGCCCTTGATGCCGAGGGGATTCGACTTACTGCCGTGCTCGATGATGGTGACCTCCACTTCGGGCAACTCGGCCGCGGTGGGCATCATGTAGTCCGCCAGGGTCACCGACAGCGGCTGCCCGTTCTCGTCGTAGGCGAGCTCCTCGAAGAGGGCTCCGCCGATGCCCTGGGACGCGGCGCCCGCCAGCTGGCCCCGCAGGAGCCTCGGGTTGACGGCTCGGCCGACATCATGGGCCAGCGCGAACCGGTCGACGCGGACTCGGCCGTCGGCGCCGCTCACCGAGACCGAGCACACCGCGCCGCCGAAGGAGGCGGTCAGCCCGTCCTTCTCGAAGCGGCCGCGAACCTGTCCGATCCGGGCCAGCGGTACCGAGCGGCCGCCGGGAGCGGTGGCGGTACCGCGGCGGAACTCCACCTTGTCGGGGTCGCATCCGAGGAGGGGCGCGGCCACCACCCGCATCTCATCGACCGCGGCTGCGATCGCGTTCCCGGCCAGGACGGTGGAGCGGCTGGCGAAGGCTCCGAAACCCTGGGGAATCTCGGCGGTGTCGTGGAACTCGACGGTCACGTCGGCGAGCGACACGTCGAGAAGCTCGGCCGCGATCTGCGCCAGCGCGGTCTCGACGCCCTGGCCCAGCGATCCGACTGCGGCCCGGACAACGATCCCTTCGGCGTTCGGGATCACGTCGACTTCTTCGAAGGGCCCGACGGCGGCAAACTCGATGTAGGCCGCCATGCCTACGCCGGTATGGCGGCCTTCGGCTCGAGCCGCCCGCTGCTCGGCGCGCAACCGGTCGTAATCGGCCGCATCCAGCAGCTGGTCGAAGGCCGCTACGAAGTCGCCGCCCTGGTACATGATCGGCATCACAGCCCCCGAGCCGGGGCCCGGCATGAACCCGAACGGCATCGACTCCGCAGTGATCAGGTTCCGTCGCCGCAGATCCGCCGGGTCCATGCCCAACTCGGCGGCCATGATGTCGACCATGCGCTCCCGGGCGAAGGTCGCCTCGGTCATACCGGGGCCTCGGTAGGTGCCGACCGGAGTCCGGTTGGTGAGCACCGCGTCGAGATCCATGCTGAACGCCTGCCACTCATACGGGCCGGGAAGGTGGAGCATGGGGAGCACGACCGGCAGTAGGCCCTGGGCTCTGACGTAGGCGCCGTGATCGCACCAGCCCTGCACCCGAAAGCCCAGGAGTTGGCCGCCCGCAGTCGCCGCCAACTCAAAGTCGTGCTCCTGCTCACGGGCGTGGTTGGTGGCCACCATGTGCTCCCAGCGGTCCTCGATCCACTGCACCGGCCTACCCAGGCGCCGCGCCAGCAGCGCGACGAGGATGTCCTCCGGGTAGGGCTCGCCCCGGGTCCCGAACCCGCCTCCTACCTCCACCTCGACAACGCGGACATTTGTGGGGTCAACCCCCAGCACCTTGCTGAGCAGGCTGCGGGTGAAGTGCTTGACCTTTGCCCCGCCCCAAACTGTGAGCACGCCGGACCCCGGGTCGTAGTCGGCCACCAGCCCGCGGGTCTCCATCGGTGCGGCGGCCAGACGGTGGACTCGCAGCCGCCGGTGCACCACGACATCAGCCTGCGCGAACGCGGCGTCGACATCTCCGTACCGGAAGGCCAGCCGGCTGATGGTGTTGCTCCCGAGGTGCTCGTGCACCAGGGGCGCCGGCGGCTCCGAAGCGGTCACCGGATCGAGGACGGGCTCCAGCTCATCGAAGTCCACGAGGACCAGTTCGGCCGCGTCCTCAGCCACATAGGGATCGTCGGCCACGACCACCGCGACCGGTTCTCCGACGTAGCGGACGACGCCGGTGGCCAACGGTGTCTGCAGTGCCTGGTTGGCTTCGGGCGACTCGGCGAAGGGAAGCCGGATCGGTATCCGGATGTCACCGATGTCATCGGCGGTGACGACGGCCGCCACCCCGGGAACCTGGAGGGCTTCGGAGGTGTTGACGGCGAGCAGGCGGGCGTGGGCGGCCGGGCTGCGCACTACTCGGGCATACAGCTGGCCCTCAAGCCGGATGTCCGCCACATAGGTGCCTTCGCCGGCGAGCAGCTCCCGGTTCTTGCGTCTGGGCGACGGGCTACCGATTAGCCGGCCTCGGGCTGCGCTCATGCCGGTCGTCTCAATCGTTTCAGGGCGCGCTCGACCAGCTGCGCGACGAGCGCTCGGCGGTAGGAGCCGTCGGCATGCCAGTCGCCGGCCGCCGGGTCGCAGGCGCCCGCGGCCAAGCGAGCGCACTGGCCGATGGCGTCGTCCTGAAGGGTCGAACCCGACAGCGCCTGCTCTGCCTGGTGGGCGCGCACCGGCGTCGGGCCGACACTCCCGAGAGCGATCCTCACGTCATGAGCCGATCCGTCGTCTTCCAGACGGCACCCGGCCGCCACCGAGGCGTAGGCGAAATCTCCCACTCGGGGGCTGAACTCCTCGAACACCGACCGGAACCCGATGCCCGGCGCTGGGAACCTGGCTTCGACAAGCACCTCGTCGGCGCCGGCCGCAGTTGTCAGCGGCGCGAGGAAGAACTCGCTCGCGGGCACTGTGCGTAGGCCTCGGGGGCTCTTCAGCGCGATCTCCGCGTCCAAGGCCGCGACAACCACGCCGAGTTCGCCGGCCGGGTCGGCATGGGCCAGGCTCCCGCCGAAGGTTCCCCTGACCCGTATCGGCAAATGACCGATGAGCGAAGCCGCCTCCCGCAGGGCATTCCAGGGACCATCGAGATCAGCCTGCTCGAGCGTCGCGTGCCGAACCAGCGCGCTGACGCGCAGGCCCCCAGGGTCTTCGTCGATCGATTCCAGACCCTTCACGCCACCGATGTCGATGATGTGGCTGGGGCGGGCCAGCCGGAAGGCCAGCAGCGGCAGCAGGCTCTGACCCCCGGCCAGCAGCTTCGCGTCCTCTCCGGCGTCAGCGAGAAGCGCGACCGCCTCATCGAGCGTCTCGGCCGTTGCGTAGGCGAAGGGTGCTGCCTTCATGGCGAGCCCCGGTTCACGGCCTGGAAGTCCAAGGCGGCTCGGACGACGGGCACGGCACCGGTGCAGCGGCACAGGTTCGACGAGACCACGTCGGTGATCCGTTCCTCACTCGCCTCCGGCTCCGAGCGCATGAGGCCCTCGACCAGCATGAGGAAGCCCGGGGTGCAGAACCCGCATTGCAGGGCATCGTTGTCGTCGAAGGCCTGCTGAAGGGGACCGAGCTCGCCGCCGTCGGCGAGGCTCTCGACCGTTTCGATGCAGCGGCCTCGCCCCTGGACGGCCAGCATCAGGCACGAGCGAACGGCCGCGCCGTCGAGCAGGATCGTGCAGGTCCCGCACACCCCGTGCTCGCAGCCGAGCCGCACGCTCGTGAAGCCCGCATCACGTAGAGCGTCGGCCAGGGTTCGCCTCGGCGGGACGTGAGCCTCTACCGCTTCACCGTTGACGGTCAGGCTTACGGCAACCGACTCGTCGGGGCGCAGCCACCGGGCGGTCACGCGGAGGCGGCCGGGGTCAGTTCTCGCAGGAGTCTCCGGTAGACGATCGATCCGGAGTCGGCCAGCTTGAGGTGGAGCTCCTCGCGGGGGTCGAGGGGCAACTCGGCCGGGTCCTGGGCCTCGACCACGATGCGGTCCTGCTCCATGACCTCGTGGAAGCCGGCCCCGAAGTCGGAGTCGGGCGTGTCGAAGGAGTGGTTGCGCGACAACCACGAGAAGATAAGGGTTTCAGCCCGGTCCGTTGGCGAGGCGATAAACGTGATGGTGGTGATGTCGCCGGCCTTCGACTCACCCTGCTCGGACCAGGTGACGCCACCGCTGACGGCCACCACCGACTTGCGATCATGCAGCGTGAAGGGCAGGTGCAGCGTGTAGTCGCGCAGCAGCACGCTGTCGTCGTAGGCGTACCGCATGCCGTCGCCGGTGACCTTGATCTCGAAGGGCTTGATGAACGCCCCGTCGGCCAGCTCGGTGAAGCCCTCGTGCACGAAGTTGAAGTGGGCGAAGTCGATGGCGTTCTCCAGCATCCGGCCCGCGGACGACTCCCAGCGCCATGTCCCCACCAAGAACACGTGCCAGTCATCGCTGTTCCAGTCGTCGTCGGGCCACGGGGGCAGATCGGCGACTGGGTCGTCGGGAGCGATCCATACCGCGCCATGGTCCTCGCGCACGTGGTAGCGGTGGACTCTGGCCTGGCTCGGGATGGCGCCGCCCTCTCCCAGCGCGGGGATGAACGCCACCTTGCCGGTGCTGTCGTATTGCCAGCCGTGGTAGGGGCACATGAGGCGCCCGTCGCGGATGCACCCGCCCGACAGGGCCACGCCCCGGTGAACGCACTTGTCCCGCAGTGCCACGAGGTCCTCGGCGTCGCGGTACAACACGATGTTCTCGCCCAGCAGCCGCACCTGCTTGGGCTCGGCCGTGACCTCCCCGGAAACCGCGACCGGATGCCAGTAGTGCCTCAGTGCCTGGTCGAGCTGCTGTGCCTGGTCGAGCATGGGAGTTTCTCCCGTCTAGGCGAGATCTACATGAGAATCAAGGCGCTTTGGACATGTCGACGATGGCGGCGACCATGCCACCGCCGGCGGGGCCCTGCTGGAGGGCCGCCACCGAGCAGTAAACGGCTGGATCGCCGATGGCGGCGGCCGCCACCGCGCCCACGGCGCCTTTGGTGTGGTGGGTGTGGTGGATATCGGAGTCGTTGATCGAGACGAGCCGGCGTCCCCGCAGCCGTCCCGAGGGATCGGTCTCGCACTTGATGAAGCAGTTCACCACGGCATCGCCCAGGTTGCTGGGATGGGGGCGGTCGGGGAGGTCCAGGCCGGCCGACCGGATTGCCTCGTATATCCCGTCGAAGTCGAGGGCGTCGCGCATCACGGAGTGGCCGATGCGGAAGTCGCCGCCCGCGCCGGCCTTGTTGCCGACGACCACGATCTGGCCGGCGTCCTGCTCCACCCCCGAGGAGCACGACGCGACCGACGAGTAGAGGTCGAGATCCTGGGCGATCTGCTCGGGCCGGGGCAGGTCAAACTCCCCGACCGCGTACCCGATGCCCAGCGCGGCCGTGGCATTGGACACTGCCATCGACTCCATGGTGTCGGTCAGCGCCACCGTCTTGCCGCGGCTGCGGGCGTCCTCGATGCGCTCGCGGGTCAGCAGCGGGGTCTTGGACTGCACGAAGTGGACGTCAGCCTCCTCAGTGATGCCGGCGCGGGCCATGGCGGCCCGGACGCCGTCGGCCACCTTCTCCACCATTGGCAGCCGGCCGATCTCCTCGGGCAGGATCGGCTCGGACATGGCCACCCCCACCGCCAGCCTCTTGGCGTCGCTGGCACCGCCGTCGCCGGGAACCCGGGCGAAGACGTTCATGTGGGGCGCGATGACCCCGTCGGTACCTCCGGACCACACGATCGGCATCTGGTCGATCTCCGCAGGAGGGCGGGTGCCGTAGGTGTTGAGGAAGTCGCGCAGCACCCGGTCGGCCAGGATCCGCGAGAAGTCGTTGACGCCGCCATTGCCCTCGGTCTTGCCGATCACGCCGATGATCTGGTCGGCGGTGAACGCACCGCTCTCGATCTCGGCCAGCAGCCCGTCGGTGTCGGTGACGAACTCGAAGGGGATCTTGCGCACGACGATGGGCATCGAATCACTCCTGTGGTGTGGCGTTACGTCGAGGGGTCTGCATCGGCGGTACCGGCGCCCGTCGCGGCCTAGGTGCTGCCGTCAGCGTGGTCTACGCCGAAGAAGAGCGACTGCAGCGCAGCGTCCTCCAGCACCGCCTGGCTCGACACGGGCTCGTCCAGCACGCCGGCCTGCATCACGTACACCCGGTCGCAGTGGGGCAGGCAGACCAGCGGGCTCTCCTCGATCACCCACATCAGGGTGGTGCCCGAGTCGCGGATGCGCAGGATGTCGTCGATGCGCTCCCGCACGATGGACGGCGCCAGGCCGGTGGTGGGTTCGTCGAGAGCCAGGAAACGGGGTCCGGTGATCATCGCGCTGGCCAGTGCCAACATCTGGCGCTCGCCGCCCGACAGCGTGCTGGCGTTCTGTCCCATCCGGTCGCGCAGAGCGGGGTAGGACTCAGCCACCTCGCCGACGCGCCGACGGATCTCGACTGGGCTGGATCCCCGTAGCGCCACCGACAGGTTGTCGCGTACGGTCAGGTCAGGGAAGGTGTTGTGCTCCTGGGGCACATAGCCCATACCGAGTTCGGCCAGGCTGTGCGCCGGGTGGCGCCGTAGGTCGGCGCCCTCGAAACTTACGGTCCCACCCGCCGCTGGAAGCAGGCGGAAGATCGTCTTCAGCAGCGTGGACTTGCCCGCGCCGTTGGGCCCTACCACCGCGACGATCTCGCCCGCGCCCACCTCCAGGTCGACGCCGTGCAGCACCGGGAAACCCCCGTAGCCGGCCTCCAGGGCCTCGACGCGCAGGATTGCCTCGCTCATGACTCTGAGTCCTCTGTGCCGCCCTCGCCGAGGTACACCCGCATGACGTCGGGGTTGGTGGCGATCTCGGAGGGTGGTCCAGAGGCCAGCAGCGCACCCCGGTCGAGCACGTGCACCTCGTCGGCGATCTGCATGAGGAACGAGAGGTTGTGGTCGATTATCAGGCTCCCCAGCCCCCGCTCGTCGCAGAGCCGCCGCACGAGCTGCGACAGCCGTCCGATGTTGGCCGGGGCGACTGCGGCGGCCGGCTCGTCGAGCAGCAGCATCTTGGGCTCGGCCATCAGCGAGCGGGCGAACTCGAGGAGCTTGCGGTCGCCGGCCGACAGCTCGTCGGTGCGGGTGTCGAGCAGATCGGCCATGCCCAGCTCGGCCGAGATCTCCTCCGCACGGGCCCCGGACGCCCGCTCATGGTCCCTGGCTTTGCGGCTCAGCCCGAGAGCCCCCAGCGGCGTCTCGGCGAAGTGGGGGGTGGCCGCCGCGAGCAGGCTCTCACGCACCGTCAGGGTCGTGAACCCGACTGGGGTCTGGAAGGTCCTGATCAGCCCGAGCTCGGCCACCCTCCACGGCGGCAGCCCGTCGATGCGCTGATCGCCGAAGCTGATCGACCCTCGATCCGGGGGATCGAAGCCGGTGATGGCGTTGAAGAGGGTGGTCTTGCCCGCGCCGTTGGGGCCTATGAGCGCGGTGACCTTGTCCTGGGGCATTACCGCCGACACGTCGTCGACTGCGACCACGCCGCCGAAGGTCTTTCGAACAGTGTCGAGCACCAGGTCCATGCCGGCCCCTATCCGCCCGAGCCTTGCGTGGCTCCGGCCGGGCGCGACTCACCTGGGGCGTCCCCGGCCGGGCGGTTGCCGGCCCCGAAAGCGCTTCGCTCCGAGAACAGCCCGTCCGGGCGGAAGCGCAGCACCAGCACCAGCAGCAGGCCCACCATGAACGGCTCGATGGCGACCAGGATGTTGATGTGGGAGGGATCGACCTCGATGAGGCCCACCGCCTCGGTGAACACGATCAGGACGAAGGCGCCGGCGAGGCCGCCGCGGATGCTGCCCAGGCCCCCGATGACCAGCGCGGTCCACACCGTGAAGGTGATACCCGGCGCAAACAGCTGCGGTGAGATGGCCCGGATGTAGAAGAGGTACACCGGGGCGGTGGCCCCGATGAGGACTCCGGCGAGCACGAAGGTCTTGATCCTCATCCGGTTGACCCGCTTGCCCAGCGCGAGGGCGACGGCCTCGTTGTCGCGGGCGGCCCGCAGCGTCCGGCCGAACGGCGAGATACCGACCTGGCGGGTGACGAGATACACGACGGCCGCGGCCGCCACCGCGATGGCGAGCAACACGTAGTTGTAGTCGCGGCCGACTACGAAGCTGTCGAAGGGGCGGTTGATGTTGGGTATTCCCAGCGTGCCCCGGGTGAAATCGGACTGGATGACCACCAGTTGGCGGATGATCTCCGCGAACGCCAGCGTCGTGATGAGGAAGTACTCGCGCCGCAATCGCAGCGCGGGCGCGCCGATGGCGAACGCCACCAACCCGGTGAACAGCGCCGACAGCGGCCAGGCCACCCACATCGACAGCCCGGGCGCGAACCGCATGTCGAGGTCCGGGTCGCCGGCGGTGAGGATTACGTAGCAGTAGCTCCCCGATGCCAGCAGCCCGGCGATGCCCAGGTCCCACATGCCGCCCCAGCCGGACTCGACGTTGAGCGCCATGGCCAGGCTGGCGTAGATCGCCGCCAGCGTCAGCACGCCCACCCAGAAGATGGGATTGGTCATGGCGTCGCCGCCTTCGGGGTGTCGGCGGAGGAAGTCATGCCACCACCGCGTCCTTGCGACGCTGGACGGAGAGGATCCCCTCGGGCCTCAGTATCAGAACCGCGACCAGCACCCCGAAGGCCACCACCGGCCGGTAGGCGGTGGGGATGAACAGCGCGGAGACGTCCATCATGATCCCCAGCAGCAGCCCGGCCAGGATCACACCGGTGATGCTGCGCAGGCCGCCCAGCACTGCGGCGGCCAGCACGATCAGGATGTTGTGCCAGCCGATCTCGGTGTTGACCGCGCCCAGCACGCCGAGCATCACCCCGGCCATGGCCCCGAAGGCGGAGCTGATGAACCAGATGGTGTTGGACACCGTGCGCACCGGCACGCCCCGCACCCGGGCCAGGTCGTCGTTGCTGGCCACCGCCCGGATGGCCCGGCCCAGCCCTGTCCCGTTCAGGAAGAGCTGGAGCGCGACGATGCTGCCGAACGCCAGCCCGATGATGACCAGCTCGTTGGTGGCGATGCCGATGCCCGCGAAACGGTGCAGGCTGCCCGACACGTCGGGGTAGAAGCGGGCCTGGGTGCCGAAGAGCGCCAGGATGGCGGCGTACATCATCAGCGCCAGCCCGATGGAGGTGAACAGCAGCACGGTTCCACCCTGGTGGCGCACCGGCTGGAAGAAGACTGACGACAGCACGACTCCCAGGATCCCGAGACCGACCACAGTGATGGCTCCGGCCGCGAAAATGTTCATGCCGTAGGTGTCCACCAGCACGACCCCGACGAATGCGCCGAGCGCCATCATCTGGGCGTGGGCGATGTTGAGGAAGTTCTCGGTCTGGCGCACCAGCGCAAAGCCGAGTGTCGCCACGGCGAGGATGCTGCCGGTGACGATCCCGAAGACGACGTTCTGCACAGCGGGCTCCCGGGGGGAGTGACCTAGGCGACCGGCCCGGAATCCGCAGCCCGCGGCCGCGGCAACCAAGAGCAGACATACAGCAACGCGGGGACCCGCGGGGAGAGCGCGAGGCGTTAATGGCGCAGCAGCACCGCCCC
>VXNG01000128.1 GCA_009840695.1 Acidimicrobiaceae bacterium | reverse complement strand
CGGCGCGCGTCGTGGCCAGCAATCGTACCTAGGAGTCGTAGACGGCGCGATCGATCCACTCGGCGACCAGGGCCGGCCTGTCCGTTCCTTCGATCTCGACGGTCATGGTCCGTGTGGTCTGGACCGAGGTCCCCTTCAGCTCGGTCTTGCTCAGCACCGCTGAGGCCCGGATGCGCGCCCCTGCCGGCACGGGACTGATGAATCTGACCTTGTCGAATCCGTAGTTGAGGAACATGTCGAGCCCCTCGCGCCTCCACAGGTCGGTGCCGATCGACTCCTGGAGGTGCGTCAGCATCGACAGCGTGAGGAACCCGTGGGCGATCGCCCCGCCGAACGGGGTCTCGGCCGCGGCCCGCTCGGGGTCGGTGTGGATGAACTGGTGGTCGAGGGTGACGTCCGCGAACTGGTTGATCTGCTCCTGGGTGACGGTGAACCAGTCGCCGGTTCCCTGGAACTCTCCGACCCGGGGGCTCATGGCCTCCAGGGCGGCAGTCGAGTTGCTCATGGGGTCTCTCCTTGTGATGGTTGGTGCGGTTGTGTGCCGTGCGAGCGGTTGCGGTCAGGCGCCCGTGAAGTTCGGTTTGCGGCGTTCGGCGTAGGCGGCCACTCCCTCGGCGAAGTCGTTGGTCCGTTCCAGCCGGTGCTGTTCGATCACTTCCCGGTCGGTTGCCGTCCTGACAAGGGTGGCCAGATCCCCCCGCATCGTCTCCCGGATGGCGCGCAGCGACAGTGGCGCGGCGCTGGCGAGGGTGGCGGCCCGGGCGTGGGCCGCGCCGGCCAACTGGTCTAGCGGGACGAGTTCGTCGCAGAGCCCGATCTCCAGCGCCTCGGCGCCCTTGACTCTGCGGCCCGTGTAGAGCAGGTCGAGCGCGGCCTGGTGTCCGATGGCGCGGGGCAGCGTCACCGAGAGTCCCGATCCGTGGTGGTAGCCGAGCAGGGAGAAGTTGGCCGAGAAGCGAGCCTCGGGGGCCGCCACCCGGAAATCGGCCATCATCGCCAGTCCGAGGCCGCCGCCGACGGCGGCTCCCTGAACGGCGGCGACGACCGGCGTCTTCGCCGTGAAGAACCCGACCGCCTCGTGGTACAGCTCGCCGGCCCGTTCGTCGGTGTCGCTGAAGTCGGCCCCGGCGCAGAAGTGCTTGCCTTCCGCCGCCAGCACGATGGCTCGGGCGCCGGGACAGTCGTCGACGGCGGCGAACACGGTCACCAGCGAGGCGATCAGGTTGTAGTCGAAGAAGTTGTTGGGCGGGCGGTGGATCGTGACGGTTGCCACACACGAATCGTCGACGTCGACACTGACGTCGCGACAGTCACCCAGGCTGACCACGGATTCATCCTAGGAGTCCCCTCCCGGCCGGGGCCAAGAGCGAGCGCCAAGCGGAGTCACCAGCTGGTGGGCCAGTTCCGGAGGGAGCGCTGCTCTGGCGGGCGCGGCGGCAGGGCCCGATGCCGCCTGAGTTCGCTGATCAGCAGTGACCGGGTCTCGTCGGGGTGGATGACCTCGTCGATCTGCATCGTCCCGGCCGGACCGTAGGGATCGTTGCCCTGGCGCAGACCGTCGGCGAGCTCGGTGAACCTCGCCGCCCTCGCTTCACCCTCCAGTTCGGCCAGCTCCTCTGCGTAGAGCGCGTTCACCGCCACCGCCGGATCCATGAAGCCGATCTCCGCGGTGGGCCAGGCCACCAGCAGGTCGCTTCCCGTGCCCGCGCCCCCGAGGCTGCCGAAGGCAGCTCCGTAGGCCTTGCGGATCAGCACCACCAGCCGGGGCATCGAGGCCTGGACCAGCGCCTCGAAGAACATGGTGCACTTGTTGATGAAGCGGTCGTGCTCGACCCTCCGGCCCACCAGGAATCCGGGCGTGTCCTGGAGGATGACCAGCGGCAGGTCGAAGGCGTCGCACAGGCACAGCAGCCGGGTTCCCTTGTCGCAGGCCGCGGGGGTTAGCGAGCCCGCTTCGAACATGGGGTTGGAGGCCATGATCCCCACGGGCATGCCCCCGAGGCGGGCCAGGACGGTGGTCAGGCTCCGGCCGAACTTGGGCTTCAACTCCAGGTACTGGCCGTCGTCGACGAGCTCGGTCAGCACCCGACGCATGTCGTAGCCGCGCTGGCGCCGGGTGGGCACCATCTCGCTGAGCCGGGCCCGCCCGGGGGGAGGGGCCTCGGTCGTGAGCGGGGGCGGCTGCCCGATGTTGGAGGGCAGGTACGACAGCCACTGCTGCACCATGCGCACGGCCTCCTCGACGTCGGCCGCGGTCTGGTCGATCAGACCGGTCGTCCGGGCGTGGACCTCGGGGCCGCCCAGCTCTTCGAGCGTGACCGACTCGCCGGTGGCGATCTCGACGATCCGCGGCGACACCACGCTCATGGTGGTTCCCTCCACCTGGATGGCCAGGTCGCTGGCCGCGGCGACCAGGCTGGACGAGCCAAGCGACGTGCCGGTGATCACGGTGGCCAGAGGGATGTCGCGCCTTCGCTTCAGCCAGGCGATGGCCTCGTGGCCGACCTCGCAGATGGCCTCGCTCCCCATGTTCTCGGGGAGCCGCCCTCCCCGGTTCTCGCCGAAGTAGACGAGTGGGTTCCCGGCCCGAACCGCCTGGAGGTACACCCGGTCCATGCGGCGCAGGTTCACGATGGCCGATGACGCGCCCTTGACGGTGACGTCGTCGGCCTCCACCGCGACAGGACGGCCGTCGACGAGCCCGAAGCCGCAGATGCGGCCGTCGCCCGGCGTGTCTTGCCGGTCCTCGGGGTTCCATGAGACCGCGAAGGTCCCGAGCTCGCGGAAGGAGCCCTCGTCCAGCAGAAGGTCGATCCGTTCGCGGGCGGTCAAAACGCCCCTGTCGCGAAGGGACTGGACCCGGTGGGCTCCCCCCATCTCAACGCGGACCCGCCGCCGGCGTTCCTCGAGGTCCGCAGTCAGCTCGTCCATGGAGCGGTCCTGGTGCTCGGAGCGGTCCTGGTCCATGTCGGTCCTCCTGTCGCGAGCGGCTCGGTCCAACAGCCGCAGGACCGTTGCCGCCCGCCCCCTGATTTTGCCCGCAAGACGCGCCGGAGCAAGACTCGCGGCGTCGGCAACACCGGACGCAGCCGTCTAGGGGGTGCCATATGGGCGGAAGATCCCTCCGCGGTGCGACCGCGGTCGTCGGGGTGGCCGACGCGGTGTCGCCGACCGGCGAGCTTCCGCTCAGGGGGCGGGCCTTGGAGGCGACCATGGTCTTTGAGGCCCTCGACGACGCCGGCCTGTCGCTCGACGACGTGGACGGTGTGTGCCACGTGGGTCCGTCCACCTACACGGGCACATCGCTCGGTCTGGCCGAATACCTGGGAATCCACCCGGTCTTCACCGAGTCGACCAATGTCGGGGGCTCCAGCTACGAGGTCCATCTGGAGCACGCCGCCGCGGCCGTGACGGTCGGCCTCTGCGACGTGGTGGTGTGCGTCTACGCGGAGACGCCCCGCGGCGACTTCAAGAGCGGCATCGACTCCGGTATGCCTTCGTGGATCGGCTACCACCCTGAGGCCGAATGGGAGGCCCCTTACGGGCTGTGGCAGCCGATGGGTCCGTATGCCCTGGCCGCCAGCCGGCACATGGCCCAGTACGGGACGACTTCCGAGCAGCTGGCCCAGATCGCGGTGAGTACCCGCCAGTGGGCCGAGATGAATCCGAGGGCCCGCTACCAGACGCCGATCACGGTGGACGATGTGGTCGGCTCGCCGGTGCTGTTGTCGCCGCTGCATCGTCTCGACTGCTGCCTGGTGACCGACGGCGCCGGGGCGTTCGTGCTGACCAGCGCGGAACGCGCCGCCGATCTGCGCAAGCCGCCCGTTTACGTGCTGGGCGCGGCGACCTGCCATGACCACGACATGATCAGCCAGATGCCCGAGATCACGGCCACGGCCGGGATCGAGTCGGGCCGGCGGGCGTTCGAGATGGCCCAGGTCGCGCCCTCCGACGTGGATGTCCTCATGGCCTACGACTCCTTCACTATCACCGTCCTGCTGCACCTCGAGGACCTCGGATTCTGTGCGAAGGGCGAGGGCGGCGGCTTCGTCGAGGACGGCAAGCTGGGACCGGGCGGCTCCCTGCCCACGAACACCAACGGGGGCGGGCTCTCCTACACCCATCCCGGCATGTACGGGATGTTCCTGCTGGTCGAGGCAGTCAGGCAGCTCCGCGGCGAGTGCGGTCCCCGGCAGTTGCCCGAGCCCGCCGTCGCGGTGGCCCACGGCGCCGGCGGCGCCCTCTCCGCCATCGCCACCGTCGTTCTCGGCTCCGAAGAGGCCCTGTAGCCATGGCCGGCCGGTTCGAGCCCCCATCCATGCCTGTCAGCGAGCCGTTCTGGCAGGCGACCCGCGAGCAACGGCTGATCATGCAGTGGTGCCGGTCGTGCGAGCGCGTCGTGTTCTACCCGCGAGAGATCTGCCCGGCCTGCGGTGGATCCGATCTCGAATGGCGGGATTCGCCCGGTGCCGGCACGGTCTATGCCTTCTCGGTGCACCACCGCACCGGGAGTGCGGAGATGGCAGAACGCACGCCCTACGTGGTGGCGCTGGTCGACCTCGACGAAGGAGCCCGCATGATGAGCAACATCGTCGGCTGCGAGCCCGACGATGTCGCCGTCGGCATGGGCGTGCGGGTCACCTGGGAGCAGCTGTCCGACGGTCGGAATCTGCCGCTGTTCGAGCCTTCCAACCACTAACACAAGGGAGTTGACTATGACAGGAATATGCGAGGGCCGGGTGGTGGTCATCACCGGCGCGGGCCGGGGCATCGGGCGGGAGCACGCCCTGGAGTTCGCCCGGCAGGGCGCCCGGGTGGTCGTGAACGACCTTGGAGGGCAGCTCGACGGCAGCGGCACTTCGGACGCACCGGCCGAGGCGGTGGCGGCCGAGATCAGGGACCTCGGCGGCGAGGCGGTCAGCAACTTCAACAACGTCGCCGACACGGACGGCGCCGGCAGGCTCATCGACACCGCGCTGGAGTCCTTCGGCCGGCTCGACGTGCTGGTCAACAACGCGGGGATCATCCGCGACCGCATGCTGGTCAACCTGACCGAGGACCTGTGGGACGGCGTGATCACGGTTCACCTGAGGGGGACCTATCTCCCCAGCCGCTGCGCGGCGGCCTACTGGCGTGAGCAGGCCAAGGCGGGCAACCCGGTCGACGCCCGCATCATCAACACCACGTCCACCTCGGGGATCTTCGGCAACATCGGGCAGTCGAACTACGGCGCGGCCAAGGCCGGGATCGCCGCGTTCACGGTGATCACGTCCCAGGAGCTGGGACGCTACGGCGTGACCGTCAACGCCATCTCGCCCGACGCCCGGACACGCCTCACCGAGAATGTCCCCGGACTGCAAGAGATGTTCGCCGCGAAGCCCGGAGAATTCGACACGTTCAACGCCGGGAACATCTCGCCCCTCGTGGTGTGGCTCGGCAGCTCGGAGTCCAGCGACATCACCGGAAGGGTCTTCCTGGTCCACGGCGGCACTGTCAGCGTGGCCGAGGGATGGCGGCGAGGCCCGACCGAGGTCAAGGACGGGCGATGGGACCCGGCCGAGTTGGGAGCGGTAGTTCCCGGACTGGTCGACCGAGCCGCCCCGAACTCGACCATGGCCGATTGAGGGGCTGAGCGGGCTCAGCCGGCTGGGGGAACCCGGAGCGTCATCTCGCCGGTGGTTACCGGGGGGCCGGAACCAATGTCGTTCCAGATGTCGACGTCGATGACCAGCGAACCGTCCGGCGTCGTTTCTTTGGCTGCCACCCGGCCACAGAAACGCAGCGTGTCGTCCCGGTAGACCATCCCGCCGTAGCGGTTCCTGATCCTGGTGACCCGGGTGTGGGGCCCGCCCCACTGGTTCTCGGCCAGTTCGACGAACAGCGCGGTGCGCCAGGCTCCCATGTCGAACACGTCGTTGAACCCGGCCCGGGCCGCGGCCCACATGTCGTAGTGCACGTCCCCGCCGTCTCGTTCGGGTCCCGGTACCCCGCACGCGAACATGTACCGGCAGAAGTGCTCTATCCGCAGCGGCCCGAGCGAGGCGGGCGGCAACTCGTCGCCGACCTCGGTGAGCCGGAGGTCGAAGCCGTCTTCGATGTCGAGGTGCATGGCTTTCTCCTTGCGCCCTTCGGAGCTACAGCCGGCTGATCGCCTCGGCCGCCGAGTACATGAGGCTTGTCCAGCGGTGGGTGGCCACGACGGTGCCGTGCTGGTTGCTGTACTCGTTGAGCGTGACGACGACGCCCATCACCCCGAGGCGCTCGCTGCGCTTCTCGGTGACGTCGACGATCCGCGCCTCGGCCGTCAGCGTGTCGCCCACCTCCAGATCAGCGAAGAACTCGTACTCGCTCTCGCCGTGGAGGGTGACCAGCTCCTCGGGAATGCCGATCACGTCATAGCTCGGTCCCCTGGCCACCAATTGGATGAACGACGGGGGCACCCGGAGAGTCCGCAGGCCGAGAGCCGACGCAGCCTCGGGGTCGTGGTAGTGGTCCGCGAACTGCTCGAGGCCCCGGGACCAGTCCTTGGCGAAGAACTCCGTGATCTCGGAGATTCCCTTGCCCTCGCCGGGCGTGTAGCGCTGGTCGATGAGCGAGCGGGCCCGCTCCAGCGTCTCCCGCAGCGCGGTCACGGACATTGAGCACCTCCGGGCGCCGCGATGAACACTCGAACGTCCACGCACCACGCGCCCCGCCCGTCGGCGAGAACGGTGATCGGGTTGAAGTCGGCCTCCGCCAGCACGGATCGCAGGTCCCAAGCGAGCGCCGATACGGCCAGCAGGTTCCTGTGCAGCGCCTCGTGATCCGCCTGCGGCATCGTCGCCAGGACTCGCCCCACCGGGCTCGACTCCACCAGGGCCGCCACCTGACCGGCCGTAAGCGGGAGCAGCGCTCGGCTGACCTGCTGAAGAGCCTCGACGGCGACCCCGCCGATGCCGACAGCGAGTACCGGACCGAACTGCGGATCGACCTTGACCCCGGCGATCACCTCGAGGCCCACGTCGACCATGGACTGCAGATGAAGCACCTGGGGATGGGGATCCGAACAGATCGACAAGTGGGCCCGGCGCATCTGGTCGGCTGCGGACAGGAGGTCCGGCGTCGACCGAATGTCGAGCTTCAAGAGCCCGGCGCGGCTCTTGTGGACGTGGACGGGGCAGTGGAGCTTGGCCGCCAGCGGATAGCCGACCTCATTGGCGGCGGCCACCGCCGGCCCCAGTCCGTCGCCGCCGGGCGCGGTGTCCGAGAGCTGGACCGTGGCCCCGGGGACCTCGTCGACGCCGTAGCGGCGCAGCAGGTCCGACACCGCGTCCGACCTCATCAGGCGCACGCCGTCGGCGCCCCCGTCCCAGGTCTGCTGGCACAGGAGCTCAAGATCGAGTCCGGCCGGCAGCCCATCTCCACCGGCCTCCGCGGCTGCCACCGCCGGAGTCGGACCGATCACAGTTTGCGCCCGGCAGGCCTTCTCGAAGTCCAGCAGGTGTCGGATGGCCTTGACGCTGGTGGCCGATCCCTCCAGCACGGGGACGCGCCATGACCGGCCCTGGCTTGCGCTGCGGGCTGGGCGGGTGTCGATGAACACCACCGACGTCCCCGCGTCCGCGACGGCCTCGGCCGCCCTCATCGCCCGGTCCACATAGTTTGCCGCTCCGACGAAGCGGTCCGGGTCCACGGGCAGGTCGCCGCACACCCCGACGAGGCCCACGGTCTCGTCGGCGACCAGGGTCTCCAGGACGCGTCTCGTCTTGTCGGCGTCCACACCCTCGGGTCCCAGGCCCATGTCGATGGGGTTCGCTCCCGTGTAGTCCGTGTCGAAGATCTCGGCCAGTTCCCGGCAAGTCTGCGGGCTGATCTCGGCCAGCTCAAGACCGGACTCCTCGCACAGGTCGGCGTAGTGCGCGGTCTTGCCGCCCGACGTCCCCACGAGCACGACGCCGCGGCCCCTTGTCTCGATGCCGGACACCAGCAGCGACAGGGTCTCGGTCAGCTCGTCGATGTCGCGCACGTCCAGCACCCCGTGGCTGGCGAGGAACGCTCGCAGCGCATCGGCGTCGGAGACCAGCGCCCCGGTATGGCCGAAGATGGCCGCCGATCCCCGTTCTGAGCGTCCCACCTGTAGACCTACCACCGGCTTCTGCCGGTGCTGCGCCTTGCGGAGGGCGGCGGCCATCCGGTCGACGTCGGCGACGGCCTCCACGATCAGCCCGATGGCCGACACGGCCGGATCGTCGACCAGGAAATCGACGAAGTCGGCTGTGGTGAGGATGGCCTCGTTCCCGGTGTCGATGAAGAGCTGCGGCCCGGTGGGCTTGCCGAGCGTGCGGACCGCATCGATCATGCCGCCGCTCTGGCCCACCAGAGCTGCTCCGCTCAGCCCGGGCGGGATGTACTCCGCCCCGACCCACAGGCCCATCGGCACCGCTGCGTTGACGACGCCCATCGAGTTGGGTCCCAGCAGGGCGATGCCGGACTGTCGGGCGGCCGCCGCGAGCTCCGCTTCGAGCTGGCGGCCGTCGTTGCTCGACTCGCCGAAACCGCCGGCGAACACGACCGCGGCGCCCACCCCGGCCCGGCCGCATTCGTTGAGCACTCCCGGCGTCCTGTGTCTGGCGATCATCACGAACACGCAGTCGACGGGTCCGGCTGCCTCGATCGACTCCACGCAGGGCACGCCGAAGACGTCCGAGTACTTCGGGTTCACAGCGACGATCTCGCCGGGATAGCCCGAGCCGAGCAGGGCCCTCACCACCGATCCGCCCGGACCGTGCTCGGATGCACCGATGACGCCCACCCGGGCGGGGTTCAGCAGCCGGTGGAGGTCCATCGGTGCCTGTTACCCATCGCCGCCCGGCCCCTAGTGCCGGACCCTGGTGAGCAGCGCGGCCAGCCCGGCCAGGATCAGCGAATTGATGATCAGGAAGCTGGCGATCACCGCGAGCAGCGGATCCACCTCCAACTCCAACGAGTTGAACATCTTCACCGGCAGCGTCACCTCCTGGATCCTGGAGATGAACAGGGCGATGATCAACTCGTCGAACACGATGATGAAAGCGATGATCGCAGCCGCGGCGATCCCGCTCCAGGTCAGCGGCAGGGTCACCAGGAAGAACGCCTTCCACCAGTTGGCGCCCAGCGACATCGCGGTCAGCTCCAGCGACTCGTCGAAGGAACGGAACCTGGCCGCGGTGATCAGGACTATGAACGGCAGGCCCACCACTATGTAGGCCAGGACCAGACCCAGTTCTGTGTCGTATATCCCGAACCGCCGGTACAGGAAGAACAGGGAGAGCCCGTAGATCAGGGTCGGGAACACCAGCGGCAGGATCACGAATGAGTTCAGGAAGTTCTTACCTGGGAACTTGCCCCGGACCAGGCCGAGAGCCATCCCGGTGCCCAGCGGTGTGGCCACCAGCACCGCGAAGAACGACACCTTCGCGCTGGTCCACAGCGCGTTGAGCCAGTCCTCGGCACCGAAGAACTCCCTGAACCGGCGCAGGCTGTAGGCCTCCGGCGGGAACTGGATCCCGGTGGCGTCGCTGAAGGAGAGGGGCAGCACCACGAATATCGGCGACGCGATGAACAGCAGTATCACGGTGGCGAGGATGCCGAGCAGCAGTTTCTGGCCCATAGCGGCTACCTCTGCCCCCGGGCGCCGCCTGCGCCCAGCATCTTGTCGACTCCGACGAACCGGTTGAACACCACAAAGAGGACCATCGTGATCACGATCAGCGGCAGGATGAGAACGATGGCGGTGCCGAAGGCACCGAACTCGGTCACGTTGATCCACACGAGCTGGGCGATCATGATGTCGCCTGGGCCTCCGATCAGAGCCGGGGTCACGTACGCGCCGAGAGTGATGATGAACACGATGATCCCGCCGGCGTAGACGCCGGGAAGGCTCAGCGGCAGGGTCACCCGGCGGAAGACGCCCCAGCCACCTGCGCCGAGGCTGCGGGCCGCGGTGAACAAGTTCTTGTCGATGGCCTCCAGCGAGGTGTAGACGGTCAGCACCACGTAGGGCAGGAGGATCTGTACCAGGCCCAGGTACATGGCGTTGGTGGTGAAGACCATCCGGAGAGGCTCTGAGATCAGCCCCAGGTCGATCAGGGCCTCGTTGACGATCCCCTTGCGTCCCAGCGCCACTATGAGGCCGTAGGTGCGGATGATGATGCTGACCCAGTAGGGGATCAGCACCAGAGCCATGAGGATGATGCGGACTCTGGGGCCGACGTTCACCAGGAAGTAGGCGACGATGTAGCCGCCGACCAGGCACAGGAGCGTGGTGATCGCCGACGTCTCGAAGGTGTTGCGCAACGCCCTGAGGTTCACGGTCCGCTCGGCTCCGGTGAACGAGAGCGTGTCCTGGAACTCCTGGTTGCCGATGAGTTCCCAGATCATCCACACGACCGGAACCACGAACCACAACAGGAGCCACGCTGCACCGGTCCACGCCAGGATCGCGTACCTCGATGTCAGCGACCGCAGCGCACCGGTGAGGCGGGGTGCGGGCGGGGCGGCGACCGCGGTGGCTTGCACGCCGATCAGCTCGACAGCAGCCGGCCGAACTCGACGGGCCACCGGGCGATCACCCGGTCGCCTGTGCCGAACTCCTCGCGCTCCTCCTCGATCGACGAGATGGCGTGCAGCGACTCGCCCTGGTCGGTGGTGATGAGGTAGCGCAGCTCCGTTCCCGAGAAGTAGGCCGCTTCCACCGTCGCGGGAAGTCGATTGTGATTGTCGCCGTCTCCGTCGGGCGAGTCCCTCTCGGACACCAGATCGATCCGCTGCGGGCGGACCATCAGGAAGACGCGCTCGTCGGGGCCGGCCGTATCCGTGCCCTCGGCCGGGTCTTCCGAGTCGGGTAGGGCCAGCAGCGTTATGTGGGGCTCGCCCCGGGTGGACAGCACGGTGCTGTCCGGTGACTGCCGCACCATCCGGCAATCGATGAGGTTGGCGTCGCCCAGGAACGACGCGACCCAGGTGTTGGCCGGCTGCTCGTAGACCTCCCGGGGCGTTCCCACTTGCTCGATACGCCCGTCGCGCATCACCGCAATCCGGTCCGACAGCGTCATGGCCTCGTCCTGGTCGTGGGTGACGTAGATGACGGTGACTCCCAGGCTGCGGTGCAGCAGCCGCAGCTGCTCCTGCATCTCGATGCGCAGCTTGACGTCCAGCGCCCCGAGGGGCTCGTCCATCAGGATGAGCGGCGGCTTGGCTGCTATCGCCCGGGCGGTGGCGATCCGCTGCTGCTGGCCGCCGCTGACCTGGCTGGGGTAGCGCTCCTCGAATCCGGGCAGCTGCACCAGCTCCAGGACTTCCGTGACCCGCTTGGAGATCTCATCCTTACCCATCTTGCGCATGCTCAGCGGAAAGGCGATGTTCTTGAACACGGTCATGTGGGGGAACAAGGCGTAGTTCTGGAAGACCATGCCGATGTTGCGCCTGTGCATCGGCACCGAGACGATGGGCCGGCCACCGACGAGGATCTCGCCCTCGTCGGGCTGCAGCGCGCCGAGGACCAGGTTGAGGAGTGTCGACTTACCGGACCCGCTGGGACCCAGGAGGGTGAAGAACTCCCCGGGAGCGATGTCGAGCGACATGGCGTCCACGGCCACAACCTCGTCGCCGAAGCGCTTGGTGACGTTGCGGAAGACGACGTCCTGGCCCCGGCCGGCCGCAGGCTCGGCGGTCGTCGGCTCCGGCTGCTGCGACGATGTGGTCTCGTCCACAGTCATTCGCCGCCCTCCGGTGACAGGGGGGCGTGCGGCCGGGCCGCACGCCCCCTCCTGTCATGTTGCAAGATGCTCGACGTTGCTTCGATCACCTACTGGGCGGTGCGCCACTCGTTCCAGCGCGCCATGTGGGCGTCCCGATCTGCCTTGTAGAAGTCGGAATCGATGATGATGGTGGTGTCGGCGAAGCGGGGGTCGGTGCCCAGCCAGCCTTCCCTGCTCAACGCAGGATCCACCAAATCGACGGACAGGACGTTCGATGGTGCGTAGATGGCGTGATTGGTGTACGAGGCCTGCCCCTCAGCGCCTCCGCAATAGCCGATCGCAGCCGACGCGTAGGTGGGCGACTGCGCCCCGGTTAGGACGACCATCGGCGTGCCCACCGTCTCGATGACGTGCGTCTGGGGCATGATCTTGTACGGCGCGCCCTGCTGGATGGCGTCCCAGGCCCGGCCGGTCCAGCCGTGGATCAGGTCGACCTCTTCGGCCAGCATCAGCTGGGTTACCTGGGCACCGCTGGTGAAGAACACGGAGATATCGGGCGCGAGCTCGTCCATCTTGGCTAGGGAGGCATCGATGTCGAGGGGGTACAGGTCGGTCGGGTCTGCGCCGGCGGCCACCGCCGCGGCCTCAGCCAGGCCCCGGAACGGCATTCCCCAACCGTTGCCGTCGACTCCCCGCGGCCCGGGGAACGTCTCGGTGTCCCAGAAGTCGGCCCACGTCTCGGGCGTCGGGCCGTCGTCGGGCCACTTGTCGGTGTTGTAGAACACCGCAGAGCCGAAGGTGGTGTGCGCGATGGCGTAGTCCGTCGGATGCTGCGAGGGCGTGAGCTGGTCGGCGTCGATCACGCTCCAGTCGAGCGGCTGGATCCATCCCTCTTCGATGGCGGCATCGACCTCGTCCTCGTTGATCTTGATGGTGTCGAACGTCGGGTCTCCGGATGCCTCGACTTCGGCCTTGATGAACCCCAGTCCGACTCTGCCCTCGATGTAGACGATCTCGGCGCCCGTGTCCCTGGCGAACGGCCTGAGGCAGCTGACTAGATGGGCGTTCTTGGACAGACCGCCGCCTGCGACCCATTTGACCACAGGCTCTTCACCGGAAGCCTGGAGACGTTCGTTCATGACCTCCACGAAGGGCCGCTCGGGCTCCTTGGCGAGTTCTGCCGCCAGCGCGTCCTGCGCCTCGGCCGCCTCGGCCTGCGCCGCCTCAACCGCGGCTTGGGCCTCCTCGGCTGCAGCCTGGGCGGCCTCCAGCGCCGCCTGGGCCTCAGCCTGCTGCTCTGCGCTCGCCTCGGCCGCGGCCGCCTCAGCTTCGGCCAGCGCAGCCTCGGCTGCGGCTGCCTCGGCTTCGGCTGCGCTCGCCTCGGCTGCGGCTGCGTCGGCTGCGGCTTGGGCCGCGTCCACCTCGGCTTGGGCTTCGGCTGCGGCTGCCTCGGCTGCCGCGGCTGCATCGGCCCGCGCCTGTTCGGCTGCAGCCTGGGCTGCCGCCACCTCGGCGTCCGCTGCCGACGTGTCCGGCTCGTCGTCGCCGCAGGCGGCTGCCACCATCGCAAACACCAGTAGGAGTGCGATGAACACGCGCCCCTTCGTAATCCAGCGCATTATTCCTCCCTTGGCCCTCCCATTCCCCCAGGCAGAGCCACCCGGAGAATAGTTCAGACGTTTCGACCTGCCAAGTTGCCG
>VXNG01000116.1 GCA_009840695.1 Acidimicrobiaceae bacterium | reverse complement strand
TCGACCGCTGCGACGGCTCCCGCCCGGTGGTGTCCCACACCGGCGTGCCGCCCCGCGCCCCGCTGCTGGACGGCACCACCAGCGAGCTCTGGTTCGGGCTGCACGGGGGCCGGGCCGCTGATGCCGGTCCGGTGCTGGCCCGGGTGCCGGCGATGGCCCGGTTCGTGTCGGCGTTCGGCACGCCGGTGGCCGACGACCAGCCCGATGTGGTCAAGACGACCATCGAGATCCTGCGGCGGCTGAAGTACCGGCCCACCGGCGGTTTCCTGCTTCACGCCCTGGCCGACGCGGGGGCGGGGGATGCTGCCGCGGATGCCGGGCCCGGGGCCGGCTTCGGTGTGCTGGACGGGCTGCGCCGGCCCAAGCCGGGGTGGTGGGCGCTGGTGGAAGCGTGTCGACCGCTGATCGTGGTGGCCGACCAGTTGCCTGAGATCGTGCGGGCCGGCGACTATCTCGACCTCGCGGTCCATGTGGTCAACGACACCCGGGCCGACGTGCCCGACATGCAGGTGCAGGCCCGGATGCTCGGTCCCGACGGCCTCTTGGTCCGCGAGCACCATTGGGCCGGAACGGCCCGCGCCGACGACTGCGTGCTGGTGGGCCGGCTGTCAGCGGTGGTCCCGGTGGTCGCCCAGCCCGGCCGGCTCACCGTGGAGCTGACCCTCACCGGCGCCGCCGACAGCGAGAGCAATCAGCCCGCACCGGTCGCCACCAACCGCTACACCGCTGCCATCGTCTGACTCGAACGTCCCGGAATGCTGGTTGTGTCCGGCATGCTCTGGCAGGCACATAGCGGCTGTGCCTATTACTGTATTGTCCACACTTATTGGCAGGCCGGAAGCGAGGCAACGATGTACGAGGCAACCGACCAGACATCGACCGCAGCCGAGCACCCCGACGGATCCGAGATCCGCGAGAGCGACTGGCACATCCTTGCCGGGTTCTGGCATCCCGTGGCGTTCTCGTCGGAACTCAGCGACGGTCCGGTCGCATCGCGACTGCTCGATGTCGACCTCGTGGTGTACCGCACGAGCGAGGGGGTAGCCGTGGCCAGGGACCTGTGCGTGCACCGGGGCTCGAAGCTGAGCGGCGGCTGGATCAGCGACGACGGCGCCTGCATCGTGTGCCCGTACCACGGACTCCACTACGACCGATCCGGCCAGTGCACCTGGATCCCCGCCAACCCGCCGGACCGGCCGGCTCCTCCCAAGACCATGAGGCTCGTCAGCTACCTCGCCGCCGAGCGCTACGGGATCGTGTGGGCATGCATGAAGCCCGAGCCCCTCCGCCCCCTGCCCGACTGGCCGCACCTCGACGAATTCGGACCGGAATGGCTCAAGATCCAGATCCCCAAGGGAACCTGGGCCGCCACCGCCAGCCGGCACTGCGAGAACTTCAACGACATCGCCCACATCTCCTGGGTCCACATGAAGACGTTCGGGAACCGGGCCAGGCCCGTCGTGCCCGACTACACGCTGGAGCAGACCGACTACGGCCTGTACATGGCGCTGCCCTACATCGAGGTCGAGCGGGGCTTCAACGACGACCTCGGCGAGCGGGAGCGCGAGGTCTTCTACCAGCACCACCTGACCTACCCGTTCGCCACCGACCTGAGGGTGGACTACTACGAGGACGACGGCGAGAGCTTCGTCACCAGCCACTTCTTCGACATCGGCTCGCCCGTCAGCGCCCGGACCACCGACATCTACCAGGTCTCGCTGACCAACATCCCGGGTGCCACCGTCGAGGACTACGCCGAATACCAGCTCGTGACCAACAGCGAGGACGTCGTGATCGTCGAGGGACAGTGCCCCGAGGCGGTGCCGCTGAACCTGGCCGCTGAGGTCCACATACCGGCCGACAAGCTCTCGATCAGATACCGGCGAGACCTTGTGGAGATTTTCGGTCTCGGCTCCCCCGAGTTGGTCGCCTGAGGATGCCGAGCGAGTAGGCGGCCCAAGTGTCCAGCCGACCCCGGAAAGCCTTAAGATGACGGTCCCCGACCCTGCCGCCGTGCTCCATCCCGTCGCCAGCCTGGCCGACCTGGCGCCGCGCCACGTGGCCAGAGCCCGCCTGCTGGGCCAGGACCTCGCCATCTGGCGGGCCGACGACGGCTTCGTGAACGTCTGGGCCGACCGGTGCATTCACCGGGGAGTGCGCCTGTCCGTGGCGGCCAACGACGGGGCCGAGCTCGTCTGCTCGTACCACGGCTGGCGCTACTCCAACCGCAGCGGGAACTGCTCGTACATACCCGCGCATCCGGGCGAGGCCCCGTCCCGCTCGCTGTGCGTTCCGGCGTTCCGCTGCGAGGAGAAGTACGGGCTCGTCTGGTCCGGCAACTCCTGCGATGCGCAGCCGCCCGAGATCTCCCACCTGGGTGATTGCGACCCCCTGGTGCTACGAGCCTTGCCGGTCAACGTCCCGGCCAACCTCGCTCTGGAGGGTCTGGCCGAATACTCGTTCGAGCCGCTGGGAGCGGCCGGGGATGTATCGACCAGGACCGAGGCGCCCTGGGCCTATGCGGTGGCCGTGACCGCCGCTTCGGCCGGTGTCGAGCACTCCGTCGTGCACTTCGTTCAACCGGTCGATCCCCACCGCTGCGTGATCCGTGGCGTGCTCGCCGGTGCCGCCGTCTCTGAGGGGCGGGTGGAGGTGCTCCGTCATCACGCCGGCCAGCTGGAGGCATTGCGAGCGCGGCTCGAGAGTGCCGAAGGAACTCGGGTCGCGGTCCGCGGAACCACCGGGACCCTGCAGCCGCCCAAGCGACCCGCTCCCGCCGCCGCCCAGGGCCGGGCGCCGCAGGTGGAGGTGGCCGTGGTCCGCAAGTGGCTCACCGCCACCGGGATCGCCGCCTTCGAGCTGGCCCCGGTGTCCGGACAGCTCCCGAGCTTCCAGCCGGGTGCCCATGTGGACGTGCACCTTCCCAACGGCCTAGTGCGCCAGTACTCGCTCACCAACGGCCCCGGGCTGACCGGCGTGTACCGCCTGGGGGTGAAGCTCGAGCCCGACTCCCGCGGCGGGTCGCGCTACATGCACGAATCCGTCCGGCCGGGCGACACCCTCCAGCTCTCCGAGCCCCACAACAACTTCCCCCTGCGGAGGGACGCGGCGAGAACGGTGCTGATCGCGGGCGGCATCGGGGTGACACCGCTGCTCTCGATGGCCCAGACCCTGGAGCGACAACAGCTGGGCTGGGAACTCCACTACTTCGCCCAGAGCGACAACCACATCGCCTTCGGTGAGGTGCTCGACCCGCTCTCGGCGGGCGTAGTCAGGCACCTGGGTCTGTCGCCGGAACAGACGGCCGACGAGCTGGAGAAGATCACCCACGGCTACGAGGCCACCAACCACGTCTACATATGCGGCCCGGGACCCATGATCGAGGCCGCCCGGGCGATCGCGGCCGGCGCGGGATGGCCCGAGGACGCGGTCCACTTCGAGTACTTCAAGAACGAGTCCGACCTCGACGACGCCTCCTCCTTCGAGGTGCTGCTGGCTCAGAGCGGCCAGACGCTCGTAGTCGGCGAGGGAATGTCGCTGCTCGAGAGCCTGCGCGCTGCGGGGGTTGCCATGCCCTCATCCTGCGAGCAGGGTCTGTGCGGGACCTGCATGGCCATCGTCCTCGAGGGCGAACTCGACCACCAGGACGTGTACTTCAACGACTCGGAGCGGGCGGCCGGCGACAAAGTTCTCACATGCGTGTCCCGGGCCACCAGCAGACGCATCGTCCTGGACCTGTAGGTCGCCGTGATCAAGCTCTACGACTACCTGCTGTCGGTCAACTGCTACAAGCAGCGGCTGCTGCTGAGCATCCTGGACGTGCCCTACGAGACAGTGGCCATCGACTTCTATCCCGGGTGGGAGCACAAGAGCGCCGAATTCAGGAAGATCAACCCGCTCGGCCACATCCCGGTCATCGACGACGACGGCTACTTGCTGTGGGACGCCCACGCCATCCTGGTCTACCTGGCTTCCGAGTACGACCCGACCGGAACCTGGTACCCCACTAGCGATCCCCGGCGCCTCGGCGAGGTGGCCTCCTGGCTGCTGTTCGCGGAGGGAACAACCAACACCGCCTCCGCGGCCCGCCTGCACGTCAACCTCGGCTACGACTTCGACCTGGAGGCCTGCCAGGCCGGAGCGCACCGGCTGTTTCGCGTGCTCGACGAGCACCTGTGGTTCCGCGAGCAGGAGGGACTCGGGTGGGTGGCGTCCGGCCCGTCACCGACCATCGCAGACATTGCCCTATTCCCCGACGTGGCCCTGTCCGAGGAGGGCGGCATATCCCGCCTGGACTACCCGGCCCTGCGGCGCTGGACCGAGCGCGTCCAGCGCCTTGAGGGCTTCATCGACATGCCCGGCATATTCCCCGTCGGGAAGGCCCTGACATGACCATCAGCAATCACCGCAAACCAGGACTCGCTACCGGCGTCGCCGATCCGGTCGCGGTCAACCAGTGGTACGCCATCACCGCGCTCGACGAGATCCCGGTCGGGCTAGCCGTGCGGACCGAGCTTCTCGGTGTGCCGATGTCGTATTGCCTCGACCACGACAGGGCGCCGCTGGCGTGGCTGACTCAGGACTCCCTGCCGGCAGGCGCACCGGTAGAGGCCCGAGCCCTGGAGGCTCCACTGCCCACACTGTCGGACTACGGCTACCTGTGGACCACCGTGGGGGAGCCCGACGACGGGCTGTTCGAGATACCCGAGACCGCTGAGCCCGATCGTCGCGTCCTCAACGCGGGCACGTTCGGCATCTTCACGTCGGGTCCCCGGGCCGTCGAGAACTTCCTCGATATGGGCCACCTCCCGTTCGTGCACCCGGGCGTGCTAGGCCAGCAGCCCTTCACCGAGATCGTCGACTACCAGGTCGAGTATCGGGGCTCGGAGATATTCGCGGTCAACTGCCTGATCTTCCAGCCCAAGGCCGCCGCGGCCTCGACGTCGGGGCAATTGGTGAACTACACGTTCCGGGTGCCCCACCCGCTGTGCGCACTGCTCTACAAGTCGACGCCCGAAGACGACATCCGCCTCGACGTAATCGGCCTGTTCGTGCATCCCATCAGCGACAACCGCATCCGGGCCCACCTCTTCAACTGCCTGCTCGACACCACCAACACCGACGGGCAACTCCGGCGCTTCCAGCAGGGCGTGCTGGCCCAGGACAAGCCGATCCTCGAGAACCAGGTCCCGGCCCAACTCCCGTTGGATCCCGATGCCGAGGCCCCGACCCGGGCCGACCGGACCAGCAACACCTACCGGCGCTGGCTCACCGAACTGGGCATGACCTACGGGGTGGTGCCCGGCTCCGACGGCTAGGAGTCGGCCACGACGAGGATGATCCGGGCCCCGTGCCCGGAATGCCAGCGATGGGGAACCCGGCTCTTGTAGAACATCGCGTCCCCGGCTGCCAGCGTTATCTCGGGCCGGCCCTCGAACTCGACTCGAAGCGTTCCCTCCATCACATACAGCGCATGCTCTGCATCGGAGGAGAACCAGTCCTCGACGTAGTCCTCAGGGGCGATCTCGTAGTCGTACAGCTCCGAGATCTTCCTGCCGCTGCGAAGTATGACCCGGGCGTCGGCTGACCGCTGGTCCTCCGACAGGGGGATCTGCTGGGTCTCTGACGATCTCACGACCTCGATCTCGGCCGGCTCGGCTGCGGGCAGCAGATCGGTGGGCTGCACTCCGAGGGCATCCGCGATCCGGTAGAGGGTCGCGATGGCTAGCGAGCTCTGGCCGGACTCCAGCTGGCTCAGGAAGGGCTGGCTCACACCCGCAGCCGCGGCGAGCTTGACACCGGACAAGCCGGCCCTCACCCGGAACTCGCGGACCTTGCTGCCGATCTCCGCGCTCAGGCTCCGGCCGGAGTCGTCGGTAGTCACCATGATTGCTCCCCGCTACCTAGCGCCGCTCTCGGAAGTACGGAACCGCCAGCGCCGACGGTGCCGATCCCCGGCCCGAAGCCGCGGCCGAGGTCACCACCAGTACCAGGAGCGTAGCGATGAACGGCAGCATGGTGAGCAACTCGCGGGGAACTCCGATGCCAAGCAACTGGAAGGTGAAGCCGAGACTGGAGATCGCTCCGAGCGTGTAGGCCGCGATCAGCATCCGCCACGGCCGCCACGACGAGAAGATCACTAGCACCACCGCCAGCCAGCCCGTGCCGGCGGTTATCTGCGCGCTCCAGCTGTTGAACAGCGCGAGGGTCATGTACGCCCCGGCCGCGCCCGCTCCGGCGCCGCCCAGGGCCACATGGACGAACCGGGTCCGGGCCACGTTGATGCCCGCCGAGTCGGCCGCGCCCGGATTGTTGCCCACCGCCCGCAGCTCCATGCCGCGCCGTGTGCGGAACACGTAGAAGCTGGCCGCGGCGACCAGAACCCACGACACGTACACGATGGCGTCATGGGAGAACACCACCGGACCCAGCACGGGCAGGTCGGCCAGGCCTCCCTCCAGGATGGAGTCGAACTTTCCCCGTCCCGGTCGCATGGCCACCGGATCGCTGCCCAGGTCCCCGATGAACTGGGACACACCCGTGCCGAAGATCACCAGCCCTATGCCGGTGACGATCTGGTTGGCGTGGAACCGTATGGCCAGCGCGCCGTGTATCAGGCCCGTAGCTGCCCCGGCAGCCATGCCGCACACCAGCCCGACCCATGGGTTGCCCACCTCGGTGGTGGCCCAGAAGCCCGTCACCGCGCCCATCAGCATCATGCCTTCGACGCCCAGGTTGAGGATGCCGCTGCGCTGGGTGAGGATCTCGCCGGTCCCGGCCAGCACCAGCGGCGTGCCCGTGACGATGGCCACCGCGATCGACTGGATCAGGATGGTGTCGTTCACGACGCCGGCTCCGCGGAGGCCTCCGACGCGGCGGGCGCCACGCGAAGGGTGAAGTGGTTGAAGAACTGCCCGCCCGCGACGCTCAGCAGCAGGATGCCCTCGAGCGCAATGACGCTGGCGGGTGAGACTCCGATGCGGCTCAGCGACGGCCCGGCGGTGGTGATGCCGGCTACCACGAACGCGGCCGGCACGATGGCTCTGGGATTGAGGCCGGCAATAGCGGCTACCACGATGCCGGTGAATCCGAGACTGCCCGATTCGAGGCCTCGCGGCTCCAGCGCGTAGGTGACGGAAGCGACCTGCATCGCCCCCGCCATGCCCGCCAGCGCCCCCGAGAGGCCCAGCACCGAGATGATCTGGCGGCGGACGTTCATTCCGGAGTAGATGCCGGCGCGCAGCGAGTCGCCGATCACGCTCCACTCGAACCCGTGGGATGTCCACTTCAGGTACAGCCCCAGGATCAGCGCCAGCGCGACTGCGATGAAGATGCCGGTGTCGGCCCGTCCCCAGAACTGGTGCAACTGAGCCGCTTCCGGCACGATCTTCCCCCCTGGGAATCCGAGGTTCTCGCGGTCCCGCCAGAAGCTCACGCTGCCGAATATCAGCCAGTTCATGATGTGCAGGGCGATGAAGTTCAACATGAGGGTCCCGACCACCTCGTCGGTCCCGAAGTAGGCCCGGGGCACCGCGATGATGAGGGCCCAGACGATGCCTCCGATGACGCCGGCCAGCAGGACGGCGGGCACGACGTAGACCGCCGGATGGCCGTCTCCGAGCAGGAGCGCCATGCCCGAGCCGGTGATGGCGCCGATGTAGAGCTGCCCCTCTGCGCCGATGGTGTACAGCCGCATGCGGAAGGCCACGGCCGCGGCGAGTCCGGTGAGTATTAGAGGCGTGGTCGCTCTGAGGGTCTGCTGGACCGACCGGGCCGAGCCCACTATGGCGTCGACGGTCTCGGCGTACACCTCGAGGACGTTCGAACCCGAGGCGATGATGATTGCCGATCCCAGGAGCAAGCCCACCAGAACCGAGCAGCCGAGGATCGCGGCCCGTTTGCGGGCCGAGTCGACGATGCGCTGCTCGACGGAGATCCGCCGGATCATGAGGGGTCCTCCATGCCGGTCCGATCTGTCATGCCGGCCCCTTGCCGGTGCCTACGCCGGCCATCAGCTCGCCGATGCGCTCAACCGATGAGTCAGTTATGTCGAAGCCCCCGACGATCCGGCCCTTGAACATGACCACCAGGCGATCGCTGATGGCCAGCAGCTCGTCGAGGTCCTCCGAGATCAGCAGGACCGCGAGTCCGCCGTCTCGTGCATCCGACAGCATCTGGCGCACCGCCATGGTGGCGGCCACGTCCAACCCCCGGGTCGGGCCGGCGGCCACCAGGACCAGCGGCCGGCGGGAGATCTCCCGGGCCAGGATGGTGCGCTGGATGTTGCCGCCCGACAGCGCCGATGTGGGCAGCCCGGGCCGGATGCCGCGTATGTCGTAGGTGTCGATGAGTCCCTTCACGATGTCCGCCGCCCGGTCGTAGCGCACGATAGGACCGAGACGCAGGCTGGGGTCGCGGTACAGGCGCAGCAGCAGGTTCGTCTCGACGGGCAGGCCGGCGGCGATGCCGGTGGACAGACGGTCCTCGGGAACGTAGGACATCCCCCGGTCGGCGCGGTCCGCTACCGAGCCCTGGGAGATGTCCACTCCGTTGAGCCACACCGATCCCGCGGTTGCGTCCCTCATGCCCACCAGGGCCTCCGCCAGCTCGCGCTGACCGTTGCCCGAGACCCCGCACACCCCCAGGATCTCTCCCCCGCTCACGGTGAAGCTGACTTCCTCCACCGAGTTGACCGACCGGGAAAGGCCCGGAACCGTCAACCCCTCCACCCGCAGGACGTCGCGGTCCAGTCCCGCGGCCGAGGGCCGGTGGGCCTCGACCGCTTCGACCTCCCGCCCCACCATCTGGCGCGACAGCGTCTCCGCGGTGGCTCCCTGGGCCGAACCCGACGACACCACCCGGCCGGCCCGCATCACGGTGACCCAGTCCGCGACGGCCAGCACCTCGCTCAGCTTGTGGGTGACGATGATGATGCTGTGACCGGCGGCTGCCAGCTCCCGGAGATTGTCGAACAGGGCGTCGCACTCCTGGGGCGTCAGCACCGCGGTGGGCTCGTCGAGGATCAGCACGCTCACCCCACGGTGCAGCAGGCGGGCGATCTCCACCCGCTGCTGCTGCCCGACGGCGAGGTCGCCGACGATGGCCAGCGGATCGAGTGCGAGGCTGAACCGCTGGGCGACGTCGCGGCAGGTGTCCACCAGCCAGCGACGGGTGATCCGGGCCGGCACGTCGGGATGCCCCAGGATGATGTTCTCGGCGACCGTGAGCTCGTCCACCAGCCGGAAGTGCTGGTACACCATCCCGATGCCTGCCTCCAAGGCATCGGACGGCGAGGCGAAGTGGGTCAGCTCGCCGTCGACTCGAACGTCCCCGCTGTCGGGCTGGTACAGGCCCGCGAGGATCGAGCACACGGTCGACTTGCCCGCACCGTTCTCGCCCAGTAGGGCGTGGATCTCGCCGCTGCGAACGGCGAGATCCACATCGTCGTTGGCTACGACATCGAAGAAGTGTTTGGTGATGCGGTCGAGCCGCACCTTCTCTGACGTCATGGGTGGGGAGCCGGCTCAGGACCGGCCGCGGGCGCCTCTATTCGACGTCCCCTACGACGCCCTCGATGACCCAGGTGCAGCAGGGGCCTGGGTCGGCCGCCTCTCCCTCCGCCACCACAGTGTTGCCGTCGCGGTCGGTGATCGGGCCGGCCAGCGGAACGATTTGCTCGGACCTCAGCCCCTCCAGCGCGGCCTCGACGGCCGCCTGCACGTCGGCCGGCACGCGGTCGGACAGCTCGGTGTAGCGGAGATAGCCCAACTCGTACCCGCCGTAGACGTAGGTGCTCTCCCACGCTCCCGCCTTCAGAGCCTCGACCTCGTCGACGAACAAGGCCCCCCAGTTGTAGAGCGAGCCGCCGACCCAGGCGTCGGGTGCCTGGCTGGCTGCGTCGTCGTATCCGAAGCCGACGAAGGGGAGCCCATTCTCCGAAGCCACCTCCGGAACTGCCGAGGACGACAGATCGTAGGTCAGTACGTCGGCCCCGTTGTTGACCAGAGACTCAGCGGCCTGCCGCTCGAGGGTGGGATCGAACCAGCTGTTGGTGCCGATCACCTCCACCACAATGTCGGGGTTGACGGTGCGGGCTCCGACGACGAAGGCGTTGAGAGACTTGATGACGACGGGTATGGCAAACCCGTAGACGTACCCGATCTTGCCGCTCTCAGAGAGCGAGGCGGCCAGCACACCATCGACATAGCGCCCCTGCTCGGCAGCTACACAGTATTGGGACATGTTCTCCAGGATGGTCACGTCGCAGGAGTGCAGGAACAGCGTGTCGGGGTAGTCCGGAGCAACCGCAGAGAACTCTGCATTGAAGGTTGAAGTCCCGATGATCAGGTCGTAACCGTCGATCGCGAGGTCCTCGATGGTTCTCTGGCCGACCTGGCCGAACGGCACGTTGTAGACCGCATCGACGACTATGCCGTCGACATTCTCGATCAGGTGCTCGCGACCCAGGTCCATCGACAGGTACCAGCCCCCGTACAGGGGCTCCGCGTCGCTGATGACGGCGATCCGCAGATCCTCGGCGGGTGCTGGGGCCGGCTCGGGTTCTGGCTCAGCTGCGGGCTCTGGCTCGGCTGCCGGCTCGGGTTCGGCTGCGGGCTCTGGCTCGGCTGCGGGCTCGGGCTCGGGCTCGGGGTCTGCCGGAGCGGCGGTGGTAGCCGGAGCGGCGGTAGTGGTCGGGGACGCCTCCGTTGCGTCGTCGTCATCGTCGCCGCAACTGGCGGCGACCAGAGCGAACACTGCAACGAGCGCGGCCAGTAGGAACCACCGAGTCTTGTGGTGCCGTTTCATGGATCCTCCCTTTTCCCACTTGGCGACGAGCCAATAAGTGTTATGGAAGATTTATAGCACAACTGAATAGGGTGGTGTCTGCTGGAATCCGCGACTGAACTCAGAGCGCCGCGGTCCATGAGACAAGGGGGTCCGTCCATGTCAGAGCACGCGTTCAGGGGGACGCCGTTCCACGAGAGCACCTCGGCAAGATGCGCGTCTCCGTGGTGGTACAGCTGGGGCGGATACATCGTGCCGGACGCGTACACCGACGTCCACAGCGAGCTGGAAGCGATCCGTTCCGGGGTGGCCATGTGCGAGATGTCGCCGATCCCCCGGTACGAGGTCAGCGGCCCCGACGCCCCCGCCTGCATCGACTACCTGATCCCCAGGGATGCCTCGAAGATGGACGTCGGATGTGCCTGGTACACGCCGTGGTGCAGCCCCGACGGCAAGGTCGTGGTCGACGGGATCGTGTTCCGGTTCGAGCACGATCGCTTCGTGATGTCCGCCGACCGGTGCGAGACGTTCCTGCGAGAGCACTCCCGCGGTTTCGATGTCCAGATCTCAGACGTGATCGACGACTTCGGGATCCTCTCCCTTCAAGGCCCCAGGTCCCGCGAGGTGCTCGAGGCCGTCACGGGAGAGGACTGGAGCGATCTGCGGTTCTCGCGGGTGCGCTCCACCACCGTGGCCGGCGCCGGCGTGAGGGTGGCCCGCCAAGGGTTCACCGGCGAGCTGGGATACGAGCTGTGGGTCGATCGGCCCGACGGCCATGAGGTCTGGGAGGCGGTGGCCGAGGCGGGGGCCCCGTTCGGGATCCGGCCCGCGGGCGAGTACGCCTTGGAGATAGCCCGGGTCGAAGCAGGGATAATCCTGATCTCCGCCGACTACACCCCTGCGGTGCCGGACGTTCCGAGCACCGACAACGCCCCCAACCCGGATGACTTCGTCACGCCCTACGAACTAAACCTCGGCCACTGCGTGAACCTCAACAAGGCCGCCGACTTCGTCGGGCGGGCAGCCCTGGAGGAGGAGCACCGGAGCGGACCGCGCCGGCGACTGGTCGGGCTGCGGTTCGATCTGGAGAGTGTCGTCGGGTTGTTCCTCGCCGCCGGCATGGCACCCGACGTCTCTCCCAGGGTGAGGTGGGACCACATGCCACTGCTGGTGGGTGACGATGTGGTTGGCCGGGCCAGCAGCGTCACCTGGAGTCCGTCGGCCTCGAAGCTGGTGGGCTTCGGTCTGGTGCCGTCCGAGCTGGCCGAGATCGGTACTGAGCTTACGGTCCAGTGGGCGGACTACTGGGGCCGCGAGCTGGGGCCAGCCTCCGCTGAGGTCTGCCCCTATCCGTTCATCGAGCTCAAGCGCTAGGGAAACGCCCTTTCGATTCGAGGTGCGGAGCCCCGGGCCCGGCCGAATCGTGGGCTTGACCTCCGATCTCTGAGGGCGTGCGGTTGGGTTGACCGCGGCCAGGGTGTGCAAGTATCCGTCTATCGACTCGAGCAGGCAAGGAGGACGATCGCGGTGGCAGACGATCCGTTCACTCTGTGGCACCCGGTGGCGTCGGAGCACGACGTGCCCTACCGCCACGTGTACCACGGCCAGCTTCTGGGCCGCGAGCTGGCGGTGTGGCGGGCCGACGACGACTATGTGAACGTGTGGGAGAACCGGTGCCTGCACCGGGGGTTGCGGCTGTCGATCGGCAGCAACGACGGCACCGAGTTGCGCTGCCAGTACCACGGCTGGCGCTACGCCAACCGGTCGGCCGGGTGCACCTACATCCCGGCCCATCCCGCCGACGCGCCGGCCCGGACCATCTGCAACCGCACGTTCCCGTCGGTGGAGCGCTACGGGCTGATCTGGTCGGGCGAGGACCCGGTGGGCGAGCCGCCGACGGTGGACGTGCTGGAGGCGGGCCGGCCGTTCGGGCTGCGCAACCTGCCGGTCAACGCCTCGGCCGAACTGGCCGTGCGACACCTGCGCGACCACCGCTTCCTGCCCTCGGAGAGCCTGGGCTCTGATCCGGCCGCGTCGATCGAGCTGGCTGAGATGTCGGTGGACGGGGCGGGGGACTACTCGGTGGCGCTGACCTCGCGGGCCGGCGGCACGCAGTCCACTGCGGTGTTCTTCGTGCAGCCGGTGGACTCGGGACGCTGCGTGATCCGGGGCGTGCTGGCCTCCACACCGCCGGCCGGCGAGCAGGCGGCCGTGCTGCGGCACCACGCGGTCGAGCTCAACCGGCTGGTGGGCGTGATGGAGGCAGAGGCCGCCCGGCTGCCGGCACCCGAGCCGATGGTGCCCGTCCTGCAGCAGGTGCCGCTGCATCTGGCGGAGCTGCCAGAGGCGCCGAGCGGTCGCCAGGCGGCCCTGCGGGTGCAGGTGCGCCGCAAGTGGGACACCGCGGCCGGCGTGGCCGCCTTCGAGCTCGTTCCGCTCACCGGCGTGCTGCCCACCTTCCAGCCGGGGGCCCACATCGATGTCCACCTGCCCAACGGGCTGGTGCGCCAGTACTCGATCACCAACGGTCCAGGCGAGTCGTCTCACTACCGCATCGGGGTCAAGCTCGAGCCCGACTCGACCGGGGGGTCGGTCTGTCTACACGAGACGGTGCGCGAGGGCGACGTGCTGGCCATCTCCGAGCCCCGCAACAACTTCCCGCTGCGGCGCGACTCGATGCGGA
>VXNG01000067.1 GCA_009840695.1 Acidimicrobiaceae bacterium | reverse complement strand
GCGCGTGCTTGTTATGGGGCCATGTCCTACACGCCAGCGGGATAGAGGCCCACGTGGGGGGGGCGGGCGTCGGCGCGCTGGCGGGCGGCGGCCGCGGCCGCGGCCAGGCCGGCGATGGGATCGGCGATGGCGTCGCCCACGAACATGGGCGGCTCGCCGGGCACCACCAGCCCGCCGGAGGCGGCGGCGTCATCACCGAAGGCGACCCGGTTGGCGTGCCGCCCACTACGTCCGTGGCCGGTGATCGACACCCAGGCCGTGCCCGCGGCCACTACCTCAGCCGGACATATCCCCCACTGTTGCATCACCCGCGGCCGGCTCGCCTCCAGCACGAGATCGGCGCCGGCGATCAACTCCCGCAACTGGCCGACAGCTCCGGAGGTGGGCAGGTCCAAGCTCAGCTGCTGTTTCCTGCCATTCAGCAGTTCGAAGAATCCGGACGGACCCCGGCGGGCACCGTCGGGCCTGGACACCGACTCCACCTTGAGTACCCGGCAGCCCGCCTCAGCCAGCAGCTGGCCCGCTAGGGGGCCCGCCCAGAGACTGGTCAGGTCCACCACCATCGGTTCGGAGCCCCGGACCCGGGCCGGTCTCTCCCGGTAGATCGTCCAGGGCATCGGTGGAGGGGGCGTGGCCCCTACCGCGGCCACGGCGAGGCCCAACAGTGATGCCCGATCGACGACTTCTGCGGTAGCCCTTGTTGCCAGATGAGCCGCGGTCTCGCTCCAGTCACCCGCAGGCAGCGCCGCGCCCACCAGCGCAGGCAGCGCCTCAGCGTCGGAGGGACGGGGAAGGTTGAGGACCACCCAGCCGTCGCGGGCCTGCACAATCTGCGCATATCCGCCCGCGCTGCGCGATCCGCCTCGCCCGAATCTCGTGAAGGCGGCTCGCTGGGCCGCCAGCGCCACGGGATCCACCCTGACCTCTCGGCCGAGACGCCCAGTGGCCGAGGCCAGCGCCTCGCCGAGACCGAGCAGGGGACGCACAATCCCCGCGGGCGACACCGCCGGCGGACCGGAGGCCGGTCCTGTGAGATGCATGGTCCCCGACGCGGCCCAAGCCTTGACACAGGTGTCGTCATCGAGACCGACACTCCGGCATCCGGGCACGAACCGAAGCTAGCGGCCAGGTGCCGACACCCTCTCGTCCGACTCTCTGCGCTCCGGAGACTCTGCTCAAGGGGCTGACCAGCCGTGAAGGTCCATCCGATCCATGAGGCTGGAGAGGCTTCGAGGACGTCGCCGGCGATTTGCCGGGTCCGCAGCGTGTTGTAATCTGCGGCCGGCTTCACTGCGGCAAGGAGGACCTTCATGGGTCGGCTAGACGACAAGATCGCTTTGGTGACCGGAGCGTCCCGAGGACTGGGTGAGGGCATCGCTCGGAGGTTCGCCGAGGAGGGGGCCGCAGTGGTGTGCGCCGACGTCCTCGACGCCTCCGAAGTGGCGTCGTCGCTTCCCGCGGCACCATCGGGCGCGCAGCCCATGGCCATCCATCTGGACGTCACTGACACGGCCCAGGTCGAAGCGCAGATGCGCTCGGTGGCCGAGACATACGGCCGCCTGGACATCCTGGCCAACAACGCCGGTGTCGCCCAGCCCATCGCCGCGGTCATCGACACTCCCGACGACGTGTACGAGAAAGTCTTCTCAGTGAACGTCCGCGGCGTTCTGGCCTGTTCGCGTGCCGCGGCCCACATCATGAAGCAGCACAACTGGGGACGGATCATCAACACGGCCTCCCAGACCGGGAAGGTGGCCTGGCAGGGATGGGGGATCTACTCGGCTTCCAAGTTCGCGGTGGTAGGACTCACCCAGGTGCTGGCCAAGGAACTCGCCGAGCACAACATCACCGTCAACGCCATCTGTCCCGGCACCATGTTCACCAACATGACCAAGACAGGATTCGGCGCCGCCGCGGCCTCCGCCGACCGCGATCGCGACGAACTGCTGGCCGAACACATCGAGACCATCCCCCTGAAGCGTCTCGGGACGGCCACCGACATCGGTGCCATGGCCGCATTCCTCGCCTCCGACGACGCCTGCTACACGACCGGCGCCAGTCTCAACCTCACGGGCGGCGAGCAGGTCTTCTTCTGATCGGAGTCCAGGACATGGCACCGCCGGGCAGAGCATTCTCGGGAAGATCGTGAGCATGCGAGCGGCCGTGTACCACGGCTCCCGCGACATCAGGGTCGAGGACTTGGAGGTGCCCGACCCCGGTCCCGGCGAGCTGCTCATCGAGGTGCACGCGGTTGGTGTCTGCGGTACCGACGCCTCGGAGTGGAGTCACGGCCCGACGATGTTCCCCATCTCGAGGCGCCACCCGCGGTCGGGGCATATGGGGCCGATGGTTCCCGGCCACGAGTTCGGGGGCCGGGTGGTGGCCCGCGGCCCCGGCGTCGAGGGCTTTCCCGACGACGCCGTCGTGGCCAGCGGCGCGGGCATCTCCTGCGGCCAGTGTCCGGCCTGCGCGCGGATGCTGACCAACTTCTGTGAGAATTACTTCACGGTGGGCCTGCAACGCAACGGCGCGCTGGCGCAGTACGTGACAGTTCCGGCGTCGATCTGCCTGCCGGTGGAGGAGCACGGGCTGGGCGACGACGGCGCGGCCCTCGTGCAGCCCATGTCGGTGGCCCACCACGCGCTGCGCCAGGGATCCCCGCAGCCCGGCGACACCGTCGTCGTGATAGGGATCGGCGGGGTGGGCGCGTTCCTGGTGTTCGCCGCGGCGGAGATGGGGATGCGGGTGGTCGCCGCCGACCTCGCCGCCGAGAGGCTGCAGATCGCCGAAACGCTGGGAGCGCACCGCACCGTCGAGGTGGACCGGGACGAGGACCTCGCGTCGCAGCTTCGGGCCGCCCTGGATGCCCCAGCCGAGGTGATCTACGAGGTCACCGGGGTGGACGAGGCACTCCGGGCGGCACTGGCGGCGGTGACGCCGCGGGGCCGGGTGGTGGCCGTCGGCCTCGGGGCCAAGCCCGTTCCGCTCGACATCCGCACGCTCACGCTGCGAGAGGTGTTGCTCGTCGGCACCAACGCCCATGTATTCGCCGCGGACTTTGCGGCATCGGCCCGGCTCGTGGGCCGCCGTCCGGGCGGATGGAGCGACGTGGCACCGGTCGCCCTGCCCCTGGAGGCTCTTGTGGGCAGCGGGCTGAAGCCGATGGTCGACGGCAGAGCCGAACGGATCAAGACGCTCATCGATCCCTGGAGCCAACAGATGCGCCCCACAGGCGGGTGGCCCGTCGAATAGTTTGGCCGGTGGGCTCAAGCCCACCGGCTCGTAAGGGAGCTGAGCAGTGAGCACTGACAACCAGATTGGCGACTTCCCGGTCGCGACGACGCCCTCGCCGGGCGTGATGGCCGTCGACTGGGAGGAGCGCGTGGACTTCGACCGGCTACGGCGCTACCGCCTGGACAGGGCGAAGGCGGCGCTGGATGAGTCGGATCTCGGAGCGCTTCTCGTGTTCGACACCGCCAACATCCGCTACCTGACCGCCACCCACATCGGGTACTGGGCCTTCAACAAGATGGAACGATGGGCGTTGCTGACCCGAACCGGCGAGCCCTGGATCTGGGACTTCGGTTCCGCGGCCCGGGTCCACACCCTGCACTCGCCGTGGCTGGAGCCGGGCCATTCGGTGGGAGGCAACACCGGCCTGGCCGGGTCCATCGGTCCTGAGTCGGGGCTGTTCACGCGGGCCGTCCGGGAGATCTGCGACGTTCTGCGCGACGAGGGCGTCGCCGACATGCCGCTCGGCATCGACATGGCCGAGGCGGAGATGTACCTCGAGCTGGTGAAAGCCGGAATCGACGTGCGGAACGGCCAGCAGGTCATGCTCAAGGCGCGCGAGATCAAGAGCCCCGACGAGATCATGCTGCTCACCCAGGCCTCTGCGATGGTCGACGGCGTGTACCACGACATCTTCGAGGCGCTCAAGCCCGGGGTGCGCGAGTCCGACATCGTGGCCCTGGCCAATAAGCGACTGTACGAGATGGGCTCCGAACACGTGGAGGCGATCAATTCCATCGCCGGAGAGCGCTGCAGCCCCCATCCTCACGTCTTCTCGGACCGCTTGATCCGTCCGGGCGACACCGCCTACTTCGACATCATCCAGGCCTACAACGGCTACCGCACCTGCTACTACCGGACGTTCGTGGTGGGCCGGGCCACTCCGGCCCAGCGAGACGCCTACAAGCGGGCCCGGGAGTGGATCGACGCAGCCATAGCCCTGGTGAAGCCGGGAACCACCACCGATGTCATCGCCGAGTCATGGCCCGAGGCTCAAGAGTTCGGGTTCCCCGACGAGATGGAGGCGTTCGGCCTCCAGTTCGGCCACGGAGTGGGGCTCTCGGTCCACGAGCGCCCCGTGATCAGCAGGCTCAACTCGATCGAGAACCCGATCGAGCTCAAGGAAGGAATGTTCTTCGCGCTGGAGACCTTCTGCCCGGCCGATGACGGGCGGTCGGCGGCACGGATCGAGGAGATGGTGGTCTGTTCGGCCGAGGGGCCCAAGGTTGTGACCCTGTTCCCCGCCGAGGAGCTTCAAGTTGCCAACCAGTACTGAGGGAACTACACGCGGCAGCGAGGCGGCCGACCTCGACCAGCGCGTCGATCTCTACCGGATGATGGTGGAGGCCCGGGTGTTCGAGGAACTGGCCTACCGGATGTTCGTCGCCGGGCTGGTGAAGGGCACCTCGCACCTGGCCATCGGGCAGGAGGCCATCGCGGCCGCCTTCGCGGCCGCGATGCGGCCCGACGATCTCACCTTCTGCACCTATCGGGGCCACAATCACACGCTGCTGCGGGGAGCGCCTCCGAGCCGGCTGATGGCCGAGTTGTTCGGACGGGGCTCTGGGATCTGCGGGGGCAAGGGCGGATCCATGCATCTCACCGACGCTTCCGCCGGAGCGATGGGCTCCTACGCCATAGTCGGGGCGCACATGCCGATCGCGGTCGGGGCGGCCTGGGCCGCGGCGGAACGAGGAACCGGTCAGGTAGCGGTGTGTTTCTTCGGCGACGGCGCCACCAACATCGGCGCATTCCACGAGGCGCTGAACATGGCCGCGGTGTGGTCGGTGCCGGCTGTGTTCGTGTGCGAGAACAACCAGTACATGGAGTACACGCCCATCCGATCGGTAACGGCGGTGAAGAATCCCGCCGCGGACCGGGCTCAGGCCTACGGACTCGACTCCGTCCTAGTGGACGGGAACGACGCGGACGAGATGTTCGACACGGCCCGATCGGCCATCTCCAAGGCCCGAGCAGGGGGCGGACCCAGCCTCATCGAAGCCTCCACGTACCGCCACGGCGGCCACTCACGAGCGGACCCGGGCACCTACCGGCCCGACGATGAGGTGGCGGACTGGAAGGCCCGCGACCCGATCCCCGCCTACCGGGAGCGTCTCATCGCCGCGGGCGTGGAGGCCCCGCGCCTCGATGAGATCGAGGCCGCAGTGGACAGGACCATGAATTCCGCTGTCGACGAGGCCAAGGCCGCTCCGGAGCCTCCCACCTCGGTGATCGGCACCAACCTGTGGGCTGACGGAGGGTCGGCATGGAGGAACTGATCACCTACCGGGAGGCGGTGGCCCGGGCGATCGCCCAGGAGATGGAGCGGGACGAGACGGTCTACTTCATCGGTGAGGACGTGGCCGCGGCCGGGGGCGTGTTCAAGACCACCACCGGACTCCTCGAGCGCTTCGGTCCGAGACGGGTGCGCGACACCCCGATCTCCGAGGAGGCGATCATCGGCGCGGCGATGGGCGCGGCGATGAACGGCCTGCGTCCAGTGGCCGAGATCATGTTCTCTGACTTCCTGGCCACGTGCTGGGACATGATCGCCAACCAGGTCGCCAAGACCCGCTACATGACCGATGGACAGGTCGAACTACCCCTCGTCATACGGACGGCCAACGGAGCGGGGGTGCGCTTCGGCGCCCAGCACTCCCAGAGCGTCGAGAACTGGGCCATGTCGGTGCCGGGCCTGAAGGTGGTGGCCCCGTCGACGCCACGCGACGTCATCGAGTTGATGGCCGCGTCCGTCCGCGATCCCGACCCGGTCGTGTTCTTCGAGCACAAGGCGCTGTACTCCACCAAGGGGCCGGTCCCCGACGGCGAGCTTGTGGGCGAGCTGGGCAAGGCTGCGATCGTTCGCTCCGGCTCCGACCTGACCATCGTGGCCCTGGCGGCCATGGTTCCCAGAGCGGTGGCCGCAGCCGAGGACCTGGCCCGCCGCGGGGTTGAGGCCACCGTGGTCGATCTCCGCTGCCTGGTACCCCTGGACACCCGGACGCTGCTGGCCGCCTGCAGCCAAACGGGCAGGATCTTCACCGTCGAGGAGAACCCCCGATTGTGCGGATGGGGCGCGGAGGTGGCTTCGATAGTGATGGAGGAAGCCTTCTTCGATCTGGACCAGCCGGTGATCCGGATAACCACCGATCACATCCCGCTGCCCTCGGCCGACTCCCTGGAGGACGCCACCATTCCGTCGGTGTCGCGCATCACCGAAGTTGTTGAGAAGACCCTCGACTGACAAGGAATCGCCGACAACCGAGGAACTGGGGGAAAACTGTGAACGAGACCAGGGTCGGTTTCGTCGGGTTGGGAAGCATGGGACTTCCCATGGCGGCCAACATCGCGGCGGCGGGATTCCCGCTGGTCGTCTGGAACCGCACCACATCCAAGTCGCAGGCTGTGGCCGACCGCAGCGGAGCCCGGGTGGCGGCTTCGGTGGCGACCCTCGCCGCCGAGGCCGACATCGTGATCACCATGGTGGCCGACGGCGACGTGCTGCTGGATCTCTACACGGGCTCGGGCGCGATGGCGCGGTCGCTTCGAGCCGGGACCGTCTGCGTGGACATGAGCACGATCAGCCCAGGCCAGGCCGCAGAACTGGCCGCCGCAGTAGCCGGCGCGGGGTGCAGCTTCATCGACGCTCCCGTGTCGGGAAGCGTGGCGCTCGCCGAGGCGGGAACCCTCACAGTCATGGCCGGGGGGGAGACCCGCGCCCTCGACGTGGCCCGTCCCGTGCTGGAGGCCATGAGCGCGCGGATCTACCACATGGGACCGGTGGGCTCGGGCGCCACAATCAAGCTGGCCGTCAACTCGATCGTCTACGGGCTCGGCCAAGCGGTCTCGGAGGCCCTGGTCCTGGCCGAGGCGGCCGGGATCGAGCGGGACCGCGCCTACGAGGTCTTCGCCAACAGCGCCATCGCGGCTCCGTTCGTGCACTACCGCCGGGAGGCCTTCCTGAAGCCCGGTGAAGTTCCTGTCGCGTTCCGGATGGTCCTGGCCCGGAAGGACCTGAATCTGGCCCTGGACCTCGCGGCAAGCGTGGACGCCGCGCTGCCCCAGGGCGAACTCAACCGGACGGTCATCGCAGAAGCCATCGAGGCCGGCTTCGGTGACCACGACATGTCGGCGGTGGCCGAGCACCTGCGATCCGAGCGCTCCCAGAGGCCGAAACGGGCCTGACCTCCTGAGTTTGTAATGCTCAGATCCGTCGAAGTAGCGTCGCCATCGGTCCATGGGGGTGCAAGTTCTTCCTGGACGTCTCTATTCAAGGGGGTTTATCCATGAGACGACGGTTCGTACCTGTGTTGGGAGCGGTGCTGACTGTGTTCGCGCTGGTAGCCGCCGCTTGCGGCGACGACGATGAGCCGGAGGCCGCTCCGGCCACAACGGCGGCGCCGACCACGACCGCGGCACCGACCACAACGGAGGCCGAGGAGGAGATGGGCAACACCATCGTCGCCTTCATTCCCACTACGACCAACACCTACATTGCGGAGTGGGGTCGGGGCGCCGAGGATGCCGCCGCCGAGCACGGCTATGAGTTGATCATCATCGAGAACAACTTCGACCAGGCCGAGCAGGACACTCAGGTCCAGCAGCAGCTCGGCGCCGCTGAGGGTGTGGTGGCCTACGCATGGTGGCCGTCGGACAACGAAGCCGGCGTGGCCTCGTTGCAGGCCCTGGCCGACACCGGGGTACCCGTGATCCAGACCAACCAGCTCCCCTTCCCGGGATCCGAGCAGTACGTAGTCGGCTACGCCGGGGTCAACGACATCCTCAACGGCGAAGTAGCGGCCGACCTTTTGGTCGAGGCCCGTGATGCCATGGCGGCAGCCGGAGCGGAACTCCACAGCGACGGCGGCAACGCCATCATCATCGGGTTCGTGGCCGGGTACCAGGCCGGAATCGACCGCAGCGCCGCAGCCAGGCCGATCCTCGAGGCCGCCGGCATCAGCGTGCTCGGCGAGGTCGAGGCCGGCTTCGGACCGGCAGAGGGCTACGACGCCGCCAAGCAGCTCGTGGCCGCTCATCGCGGCGACGGGATCGATCTCGTGTACGCCCACAACTCGGCGCTGGCCGAAGGCGTGATCCACGCCCTCGAGGAAGAGGGCTACGCGCCGGGCGAGGACATCATGGTCGTCGGGGGCACCTGCCACGGCAACCTCGAGTTCCTCGAGAACGGCAAGGAGTTCGCCACTGGACTGCAGGCCGCGCGGCTTGAGGGAGTCTTCAGCATCAACACGCTGGACGAATACCTGACCAGCGGCTCTCTGGCCAGCTTCAACAACTTCATCCCCAACCCGCCGGTGCGCAGCCCGGCCTACACCGACACGAACGAGATCGAGTCGGTGACAGTGGAGGGATTCGGGGTCGCGGACCTCTGCGTGTACTGATCGGTCAACGACCAGTCCGCATCAACTGACTTCAATGACCGAACAGCAGGCCGGCCCGCAAGGGCTGGCCTGCTGTCTCGGTCCGCCCTACCGGGAGGCCCCAGCCGCATCCCACCGCGAGTGATGCAATCCACGAAAGGATCGCGAACATGACAGCCAGCGACCTATGCCATGTGGGCATCCTCGTCGAGGACATCGAAGAGGCCATGGCTCGCTTCTCCGACGTGCTCGGGCTGACGTTCAAGGACCCCGAGATCGCTCACGTCGACCGCTTCGAGCAGGGCGAGATCGTGGAGGCGCTCGACCTGCGGATCACCTGGTCGGTCGAGGGACCCCCGTACCTCGAACTGCTCGAATCGCAGGACAACGACGGCATCTACGGCCGCGCCCAGGAGGGTCTCCACCACATCGGCCTTTGGGAGGAGGATCCCGAGGCGCTGGTGGAGCGTCTGAGGGAATTGGGCATCGGCAAGGAAGCCACCCAGTACACGCCCGAGGACCGGATTCTGGCCACCTACACCGCGCCCCACGACATGTACGGGGCTCGCCTTGAGTTCATCGAGAAGTCCCGCAAGGAAGGGATGGAGGCTTGGATCGCCGGGAAGTCGTGGCAGGACTGAGCACGGATCTCGCTCAGCCGACACTCCCCTTCCGGAGTCCACCAGCAGTCCAGACATGAGGCAGGGTCCGGCGTGAGCAGCGGAGACGCCATGAACCCCTCCGAGCCATACCTGCGAGTCGACGCGCTCTCCAAGACGTTCGGTTCGATCCGGGCCCTGGACCGGGCTGACTTCGAGGTCGGCCACGGCGAGGTGATGGCCCTCGTCGGAGAGAACGGCGCCGGCAAGAGCACCCTGGTCAAGATCCTGGCCGGCATGTACCCGCCGGATGAGGGCAGGATCCGTCTGGGAGGCAAGGACGTCCATTTCGGCGGCTCCACCCAGTCGGAGCACGCCGGCATAGCGGTCGTCCAGCAGGAACTCTCGCTGGTTCCCAGCCTCTCGATCGCGGACAACGTCTTCCTGGGTGACACGAGACGGGGATGGAGAACCCGACCGCGGGCTCTGGCCCGGGCCGCGACGCCGTATCTGGAGCAGGTCGGCCTTTCAGAACTGGATCCCCGCGCCCCGGTCGAGCATCTCTCGGTGGCGGAACGGCAGCTGATCGAGGTCGCCCGCTTACTGGCCCGTGACGCTCGGGTGGTGATATTCGACGAGCCGACGGCCGCGCTCGCAGACCGGGAGATACAGAGAGTCAAGACGGTGGTCCGCTCCCTGCGGGAGCAGCGCCGATCGATCATCTACGTGACCCACCGTCTCGACGAGGTCTTCGACCTCGCCGATCGGGTCACGGTGTTCCGCGACGGCAGATCCAGCGCTCCGACCGCGACCAGCGACCTCACTCTCGACCAGCTCATTTCCATGATGCTGGGAGGAACGCTGGAGGGCCTGTTCCCCGAGCGGGCCACCGCCCCCGGAGCGATCGTCCTCCACATCCAGAACCTGATGACGGACAATGTGGCCGAGCCTGTCAACCTCGAGGTTCGCAAGGGAGAGATCGTGGGGCTGGCCGGCCAGCTCGGGAGCGGCGCCAGCGACGTCCTGAGGGCAGTGGCCGGCCACCAGCCCCGGGTATCGGGCACGGTGACGGTGTCCGGAAGCACGGTTCCGCCCACCTCGCCGTCGGCGGCCATCCGCTGCGGAATCGGATACAGCTCGTCGGACCGCAAGCGCGACGGCCTGTTCCTGCAGCGCAGCGTGGTCGAGAATCTGACCTCTCCGAGCCTCGACCATGTGACGACAGCCGGCTGGCTCAGGCCGCGGGCCGAGCGGTCGATGAGCGACCGCATCGCCGAGACCTTCACCATCGACCGGCTCCGCCTGGGATCAGTGGCGGGCGCGCTGAGCGGCGGCAACCAGCAGAAGATCGCGGTCGGCAAGTGGACAGGCCACCCGCTCGACGTGCTGCTGATAGATGAACCCACCCGAGGCGTCGACGTGGGAGCCAGGGCGGAGATCTACCGGCACCTCCGCACCATCGCGGAGCAGGGCACGGCCATCGTCATCGCCACCTCCGACAGCCAGGAGATCCTCGGCCTCGCCGACACGGTCGTCGCCTACTTCAAGGGAACACAGGTCAGCGTCCGCCGTCGCAGCGACACCGACTCTCGCCTCCTCACCAGGGAGATTACCCATCCCCAGGAGGCAAGCCAATGAGCAACGCCGACACCAGCGCGGCCAGACCAGCCTGGTCCTGGCGCCAGGCATCTGTGCCGCTGGCCGTGGTGGGGGCGGTAATCGGACTGGTCATCGTGGGATGGATCTCCACCCCGGAGTTCGTCACGTACCGCAACGTCCAGAGCATCGTGCGCTCGGCCGCCCTCATCGGGATCATCGCGGTAACCATGACCGGCATCACCATGGCCGGCAGCTTCTTCTCGCTGTCGGTGTCACAGACCGCGGCCATGGCCGCCATTGGTTTCGCCGCCTTCATGAGCTGGGGATGGCCGGTGTGGGCCGCGGTTCTCGTCACCTTCCTGATCGCGGCGACGGCGGGTGCCGTTCAGGGCGGCGCGGTGGCGCTGGGCGGGAACCCGATCGTGGTGACGCTGGCCGTGGGCGCCGTCCTGTTCGGGATGGGCGCCTGGCTTACCGACAACAAGACGGTACGAACCGGAACCGACGCGGCCGACTGGATCGGCACCTCCCGGCCTCTGGGAGTCCCTACCCAGACGTGGGCCTTCGTGCTCATCACGGTGATCGCCGCAACAGTCCTGGCTCGAACCCGGTTCGGCCGCGAACTGACCCTGGTGGGTGCCAACCGGCTGGCCGCGGCCGCCTCGGGGCTGCGCCCCGGCAAGATCACCGTCTACGTATTCACGGTGTCGTCGCTTGGTGCCGCCCTGGCCGGGATATTCACCGCCGCCCAGTTCGGTCAGGGACGACTCGACCAGTTCGACGGTGCCGACATCGACTCCATCGCCGCGATCCTCGTGGGCGGGGCTGCCATTCAGGGCGGGGAGGGCTCGGCTCTGAGGACCGCAGTCGGCGCGGTGTTCATTGCGGGTCTCCAGAACCTCATGGTTCTACGGGGCTTCAGCTTCGGGGTTCGGATCCTGTTCGTCGGCCTGGCCATCCTGGTCAGCGTCAGTGCCTTCACGGTGCTCCGCAACCGGAGGCAGCTGACATGAGGGCGATCCAACGGGTGGACCCCACGGCATGGGCCCGTCTCGGCCTCTTCGTCGCGGTCTTCCTGGTCTTCTCCTGGCGCGACGACCGGTTCTTCACAACCAACAACGTGTTCACGATTTTCGAAGGCTTCGCCTTCCTCGGCCTGGCCGCGCTAGCGGTCGGCGTGACGATCATTGCCGGGGAGCTCGACCTGTCCGTGGGATCGGCCGCGGCTGTGTCGGGCATCATCGCAGTGTCGCTGGTCGACGAGATCGGACTGATCCCGACGGTGATCGTCGCGATCGTGATCGGCACCGCCTACGGAGGCCTCCAGGGGTACCTGATTTACCGGCTGAGGATCCAGTCGTTGGTCTTCACGCTGGGAACGTTGATCGGACTCCGCGGCCTGGCCTTCATGATCTCGGGTGAGAACACCGTGGTCATGAGCGACCTGAGTATCGCCCAGTCGGTGCGCCGGCAGATCTGGATCTTCTCGCCGTTCAGCCTGGTCACGCTGGGCTGTTTCGTGGCAGTGGCCCTGCTGCTGGTCAACACCCGTTTCGGACGGGAAATCTACGCCGTCGGCGGCGGACGCCAGGAGGCCGCCGCGGCCGGCGTGCCGCTGGTGCGTCCCCTGGTGCTGGCCTTTGCCCTGTCGGGAGCGATGGCTGCCCTGACCGGGGCGCTCACATCGATCAAATCCGGCAGCGCAGGGCCCGCGGCCTTCGAGACTCTGCTGCTCCCGGCCGCCACCGCGGCGCTGATCGGCGGGGTCAGCCTGCTGGGCGGCAGGGGCTCGGTGTTCGGAATCGCCGTCGGTGCGCTGACCCTGCGTTTCATCAACAGCGGGTTGAGCCTCGGAGGGGCACCCTTCTACATCCTGACCCTGGCCACAGGGATCGTATTGATAGTGGCTGTCGTGCTCGAGTTGCTGATCGGCCGGCCCGAGCTGAGGGCCCGCTGGCGTCGATGGCGAACCGAGCGCGGGATGGGACTCCGCCCTAGTAGCCACCCCGCTGGCTGACCCGGGGGTAGTCAACTCCGGCGTAGGATGGCTGCATGGTGGAACTGCGGCCAGGGGCCCGATTCCAGAGCACGGTGTGCGCCACCGAGGTGATCGTGGTGAAGGGCACCGGGCCGGCCGAGCTGACCTGCGGCGGAGCGCCGATGGTGGCGGCCGGATCAGCTGAGCGATCCGGAGAGCCCAGCGCCGACGCGTCGGGCGGAACGCTCCTCGGCAAGCGCTACGGCGACCCCGACGAGACGGTGGAGGTGCTCTGCACCAAGGCCGGCCCTGGTTCGCTCGCCCTCGGCGATTCGCCGCTGGCGGTCAAGGTGACGAAGCCGCTGCCCGCCTCGGACTGAGCGGCCGCGCCGCTCACCGTCGTCCCATGAACGTGATGATGCTGCTGGAGATGGCAGCCACCGCCATCGGCGACCGGGTGGCGGTGGGTGCGCTCGACGGAGGCATTACCGGCGACCGTCTGGTAGGCGACGCGGCCGGCCTCGCCGGACGTCTGCGGGCATCCAAGGCGGAGCATCTGGTGCTGTGTGACGAGCCCGGCACGGTGCTGCCCGTCTCCCTGTTCGGGGCGGCATGGGCGGGCGTTCCCTACGTGCCGATCAACTACCGGCTCGCCGACGACGAGCTGCGCCGGCTGGCCGACCGGGCCGCGCCGGCGTTGGCCGTGGTCGACCCCTCCGGAGCGGAACGGCTGGCCGGGGTGGACGGGCTGGAGATCGTCGAGCGGGACGCTCTCA